>JAGPDK010000088.1 GCA_018057605.1 Kofleriaceae bacterium
GACTTCGACGGTGCCGCCGTCAATGGGCGCGCATGGTAGCGCTGGCAAAAGTAAAACTGTGCCGGTGCTCATCGGCGGGATTGTGGTCATTGCAGGCATTGCCATCGGCGCAGTAGCAATGAAATCGGGAAAGTCGGACAAAAGCGACGCCGGCCAAGGCGTCGGTAGTAACAACCAAGCCTTGGCTGCCGTAATTCCAGACGCACCGCCAAGGCCGATCGATGCGGCGCCAAAACCAATCGACGCAGCGGTTCGAACTGTGGTGGTGGTCGATGCTGCCGTGGATGCCGCCGCCGCAAAAGTTTCCCTGACAGTCACGACCCTGCCGGCCGGAGCTGACATTATCGTCGGCGACAAAGCCGGCAAGTCGCCGTTTACCGTCGAGCTTGATCCCTCGCAGAGGTCAGTAAAAGTCACCGCCAAGCTAGCCGGTTTCGATGTGCGCACCGAAACCGTTGTGCTAACGCCCACCTCCAGTCCTGTCACGCGCGATTGGAAGCTTAAACGCAAAGCTGGCGGCCCACCTGCAAAAGGGTCGGGCAATGGCACTCACGATGGTGATGGCATCATGAAACCGGGCGACCTGTAGCGCTCAACTGTTCAACGTACTGTGGCAGAAACTAGCAACTATGAAACTCTTGTCGAAGTTTTGGAAACCAGGTCTCGGCGTCGCTGTCGAAGCCCACGCGCAAGGGCGCAATGCTCGCACCACGCATGGCCTCATGCTCGGCGCAATTGTTGCCTCGCTGGGCCTTGCGGCGTTGGCACCGACCATCGCAATGGCGCAACCCACCGGGCAGCCTGCGCGCACCGCCGCTGAGTGGTTCAAAGACGGCGACGATCAATACAACCTTGGTAACTTTGCCGGTGCGGTCGAGGCCTTCAAGCGAGCTTTCGAAACCGAAACTGACCCCGCAAAAAAGCCAGCGTATCTCTACAACATTGCGCAAGCCTATCGCTTGGCCAAAGACTGTAAGAACTCGTTGTTCTTTTACAAACGCTTCATGGCGTTGCGCGGCAACGACACCGCCCGACCGCTCAAACCTGCGATTCGTGCCGAAGTTGACGGGCGCATCGTCGAGTTAGAAACCTGCGTCAAACAACAAGACGCTTCCGCCGCCAAACAACCCGACACCATCATCAATCCCGACGGTACCAAGCCTGTCGGCACCAAGCCTGTCGGCACCAAACCTGTCGGCACCACGCCCGATGGCACCAAACCCGTCGGCACCAAACCCGTCGGCACCGCGCCGGTCGGCACCACGCCGGGCGACGGCGACGGCGACGGTGACGGTGACGGTGACGGCGAGGACGATGGTGATCCTATCGACGGCACGGCCAATCCTCCACCGCTGCAACACATCGCAATTCGCATCGGCGGCGGGGCCGGAATTCCGATCATTCCAGACACCTCATCGCGCGTTGGACCAACGGGCAGCATTTCGGTTGGCTATTTGCTACCGGTCAAAGCACCGGTCGCACTTGAAGTTGGCGCGGGTTTTTCATTTGCGTCCGTCGGCTTTGATCTCGAAGGTAATGCCGGTGAAGAACATGGCCGCTTGATGTCGCTATTTGCCTTTGGTGCAGCCACTAAAACGGTGGCACCTGCAATTTCGATTCGCGGCGAGCTCGGGATCGGTGCAGGTTTCTTCGCGGGCTTGAACGGCGGCAACCCTTACACCGTCGGTGCGCTAACCACCGACGGACCGCTGACGATGGCGTTGCTCCGCGCCGCCTTCGCGGTGAACTACGCGATGACCCCAAAGATTGGCTTTTGGGTTTCGCCACTCACGTTTTCATACAGCCCAACCCCAGACAGCAATTTTCGCACTGACGTTTCGATGATCAGCCGGATCGATTTCCTCGCCGGCGTGCAACTCGGCCTATAAGTGCGCGCGTAGTAATAACGGTCGCAATAACGGTTTCGACAATACCGACGCCCATGTTTCATGCAGCGGAATTCGATTGTCTCGTCATTTGCGTGTACGCTTCAGTAACCGTATGAAAAAGTGTCCTTTTTGCGCTGAAGACATTCAAGACGAAGCCATTAAGTGCCGGTTTTGTAATTCATTTGTGACGGCGGCGCCCAGCGGCAATGCACCAGCGCAAGCCGCGGTAGTACAACCCGTCGCTACACCGGCCGCCGTGCCAACTGGGGCTGGCGCTCCGCCGTTCGCCCGACACGATCAAGCGGCAACGCCAGGCAAACCCGAACGGAAGATGCTCTATGACGGCGTGCCGTCGTGGCGGTCTTACCTTGGCTATTACTTGTTGGGTGGATTAGCCGCGATTGTAGTGCCCGTGATCCTCAACTGGATTGGCCGCGAAGCGACGGCATCGGACTCAACCCGCGTGCTGTTGGTGATGATTCCGCTCGCAGCGGCGGCCATTTTCTTTTTCGGCTTACACTTGCATCGCCGATCGCTGCGGTTTCGCGTGACCACCACCAACATTGAAACCGAATACGGCATCGTCAGCAAAAAGATCGACGTCGTCGAATTGTGGCGTTGTCGTGATGTGCGGTATCGCCAATCCTTGATGGACCGGTTGTTAGGTATCGCGCACATTGAAATTTTTTCCACCGACCCATCGACGCCAAAACTTGAAATCGTTGGCATGCCTGCATCCCGCCAATTGTTTGAACAACTGCGCGACAGCATTGAGCTGCAACGCCAAGCCAAAAACGTATACGGCGTCGTTAGTTAGCAAGGTACTTGCTTACACTACCGATTGACGACGCATTACCGGCGCTGCTCGACGCTGTCGCTGCGCATGGCGTTGCAGTCTTAGTTGCGCCACCAGGTGCCGGTAAAACCACCCGCGTGCCCAGCGCGCTGCTCGACGCCAACCTCGTCGGTGATGGCGACATTGTGGTATTGCAACCGCGCCGGCTCGCCGCGCGGCTAGCAGCGGAACGGGTGGCGTTCGAACGCGGCGTGCGGATCGGCGACGAAGTTGGCTACGAAATTCGACTCGATCGCAAAGTCAGCGCAGCCACCCGTATTCGCTTTGTAACCGAAGGCATTTTGACGCGGCGGTTGCTCAGCGATCCGACGTTGCGCGGCACCAGCTGCGTGATCATTGACGAGTTTCACGAACGCCACCTCGACGGCGATGTCGCGTTAGCGTTGTTGGCGCGCTTGCGCGCCAGCCGACCGGAGCTGCGGTTGATTGTCATGTCGGCAACGTTGGATGCCGAACCGGTCGCGGCATTTTTGCAAGCGCCGATTGTGCGCTCGATGGGCCGCACGTTTCCGCTCACCATCGAACATGCCGACCCACGCGACGACCTGACCTTGCCCATCGGTAAACAAGTGAGCGGTGCGGTGCGTAAGTTGGTGCGCGACAAACTCGACGGCGATGTTTTAGTTTTCCTACCAGGCGCTGGCGAAATTCGGTTTTGTACCGACGATCTTGCCGAGGCCGCAGCGCAACATGATCTGCTCGTGGTGCCGTTGCACGGTGAACTCACCGCCGAAGAACAAGACCGC
Source organism: Kofleriaceae bacterium (assembly GCA_018057605.1). Lineage (GTDB taxonomy): Bacteria > Myxococcota_A > Polyangia > Haliangiales > Haliangiaceae > JABFXX01. The sequence continues at coordinate 3,492 of JAGPDK010000088.1, forward strand.
GCTATTGGCCCAGCCAAACAACGCAAGGTCATTTTAGCAACCAACGTTGCCGAGACCTCGGTAACCATCGACGGTGTTGTCGCAGTGATCGATACCGGCCGTGCGCGGGTGGCCCGACATTCACCGTGGTCGGGTTTGCCCATGCTGCAAGTGGAACCGATCAGCAAAGCCAGCGCAGCCCAACGCGCGGGTCGCGCTGGCCGGACCCGGCCTGGTCGCGTGTTGCGGCTATACACGCAACATGATCACGATGGCCGTCGCGATTTTGACGCTGCCGAAATTGCCCGCGCCGATCTAGCTGCAACCGCGCTTGAAATGCGCGCAGCTGGGCTCGCCGGGCTCAACGCGCTGACCTGGTTTGAACCACCACCGCCGGCTGCGGTCGCCGCTGCCGAACTGTTGCTGCGGCGCTTAGGCGCCACCGACGAGCAAGGCCACCTACTGCCGATGGGCCGAGCGATGTTGCGCTTTGCTACCCATCCGCGCTTGGCTCGGCTGATCTGCGAAGCTGAACCGCGAGGCGCTGGGCGCGAAGCTTGCTTGATTGCGGCCTGCGCAAGCGCGCGTGAGTTGCGGTTGGAGCGCCGGGCGTTTCGTGGCGGTGGCGCCAAACTCACCTCCCCCTCGGATTTGATCGATGACCTCGATGCCATGCTCGATGCGCGCGCCAGTGGCATGCGCAGCGAACGAATTCGCAGTGCGGGCCTCGACGTGCCGACCGCGCACACGGTGCATCGCGTTGCCCAACAATATGAACGATTACTCGATACCAAGCAGCGTGACCGCAAACTCTCCGACGACGAATTGGATCGGGTTTTACAAATGGCGATTTTAGCGGCGTATCCCGACCGCGTCGGTAAACGCCGGGCCCCACGCTCGGCCGATTTTGTGTTTGCCGGCGGCGGCGGCGCCACGTTGGCCCCAACATCGAGTGTGATCGATGCCGAATATATCGTCGCTGTCGACACCGCGGAAACCGGGCAACGCGGCACTGCAAGCAAATCACAAATTCGCCGGGCAAGTGCGATCGACCCGGCTTGGCTGATCGATCTATTTTTAGATCGCATCGTTGAACGCGATGAACTGTCGTGGAACAGCGAGCGCAACCGGGTCGAGCGCGTCACCCAGATGATGTACGAAGGCCTGGTTATCGACGAATCGCGCGATCTTGAAGCCGCGCGTAATGCCGGCTCACCAGCGGCAGCGATTCTGGCCAAACAAGCGCTGGCCGCAGGCATCGAGCGCTTCGTCGACGCTGAAGCGCTCACCCAATGGCGGGCCCGCTTGGCAACCGTAGCCCGTGCCACCGGTGACGAATCGCTAGCGGCTTCTGATGAATCGCTGGCAGCGATCTTAACCACCGCGTGTGATGGCTATATCTCGTTTGATGAATTGCGCCGCGCTGATTTGATGGCACTGCTCGACGCTTCGCTCGGCGACAAACGCGCGCTGGTGGCTCGCTTGGCCCCGACTCACATCGATTTACCGCGCCGGCGTCGCGTGCAAATACATTATGAGTTGGCGCAAGCACCATGGCTTGCCGCACGCATGCAGGATTTTTTTGGCCTGGCCCGCGCACCAAGTGTTTGCGATGGCCGAGTGCCGTTGGTGCTGCATCTATTAGCGCCCAATCAACGGCCGGTGCAAGTCACCCAAGACTTGCCAGGCTTTTGGGTGAAGCACTACCCCGCGCTGCGCAATCAATTGATGCGGCGCTATCCACGCCATCAATGGCCGCCCGATCCAACGCAGTTTATCGCCGACGATTGAGCAGCAATTTGCGCTAACGCAGCGGCTTACGATCAAAATGTCGACGCATTTCGTTGACCGCGCGACTCACCGTGTCGTCGTGCAATAACATTTTCGACAGTGCACCCGTCGTGATGCCAAGCTGCACCGCGGTTGCTGCGACTTCGGAACCATGCGCCCATACCAAGTCGAGCAACTCGGCGATGGCCGCCCAAAACTCGGGTTTAGCCCGGGTTTTTTCGCCTAAGGGTTTAGTGCCGGCCGCCAACAGCGCCAACAGCCGCGGCGATGCCACGAATTCTTCGACGGTAACCGGAGCCCGCACCCCAACTGCAATTGCGGCGCGCATGCGGCGAATCGCCGAGGCTTTGTTTTCGTGTTGCGACCGGCTGTCTTCAGCGATCGCCGAAATCCCCAGGCTCGGCAAGCGCAAGCGCACGGCGCTATCGGTTTTGTTGCGATGCTGACCACCCGGTCCCGATGCCCGATAGCGATCAATTTCGCATTTGTTGACCAGCGCGTCATCGCTAGCAAAAATCAGTACCTCGCGTTGCGCCCGAGGCAAGGTCGGCGGAGCTGAGGCTGCCACTACCTTAGTTCGCCGCCGCTGGTGCCGGCGTTTCATTTTTTTTGCCGGTGGGCTCGGTCGGCTCGACGAACACATCAACGCCAGCGTGTTCACCGGCACGACCGTATTCAATCGACGTAACTTTGCTGCCCAACGCGCCCACTAACTTGAGCATCTTGGCATCAAACCCAACCAGCGCGGCATCGCACAACGGCTGCACCGCAGCTAACTCGCTTGTTGGCACCGACACCGCGACTCGCGCAATCTTGCCGCTGCGAATCCGTACAAAAAACGACAACGCACCCGCACTGCGTTCGGCCAGGCGCGCGCGCACTGCGTCGTCGAGACCAGTGCCGGTGAAGTGCGCAAAACCCGTCGACGCCGCGGCAAGTTGCGCAGCGATATCATCACCCGGCAATTTGACTTCCACTTCGGTGAACACGTTTTCGCCAATCGATTGCACAAAGCGTTCAATCTGGGTTGCGCCGCAGATTTCGATAAATTTTTTGAGCTGGTACTTCGCTTCGTGAGTCCCAAACAACGGTTCGATCTTGCGCCAAGGTTGTGGGTCCATGAAGTGCCACCCGGTGGTAACTTTTTTACCCCAGACACCGATCCACGAGCCTGCGACTTTGGGCTCAAGGGTTGCGCCCACTTGATCTAGAATCGCGATGTCGCTCTTGGCGATGTTACACAACTTAAAATAGTCGGCCATCCGCGGCACGAAGCCACGCGGATCCCCCCAAGCCGACCAAGCGATGCGACGCAGATCACTGCCAATCATCGCCGCGTAATTCACACCACAACCATCGGGCATTTCCGGTGGCATCGGAATGTGTTCCAGCCAACGATCGAGATGAATGTCCATCCACTCCTCAACCATCGCCAACGACGACAAGCTGATTTGTAGATTGAGACGAATTGCGAGCGCGCGTTGCAGCGCAAGATCGAGCGTGCTGGCCATGAACCCCTCTTGGCCAAAGGTTACCTCAGTTTGCCGTATAGGTCGACGATCCACCGGTTGACGTTAGCGGCCAGGCTGCCTAGATTTAGTTATGGCATCCCATTGCAAGCGCAGCCTGATCCTCGCGTTGACATTGCTTGGCGGTAGCACTGGGTGTGGCGCCAGCGAAACTACGGTCGCGCCTGGTGCCGCCGAGCCCCGTACCGACGACGCGCCATGCCAGCGCCCAACCATTCCGCGCCAAGCCTGGCGGCATACGCACCTGGGCACCTTGCTCAGCGGGGTCGATTCCGCGGAACACGCCGCCGACGATGTGGTCATCCCTGCCGGGACCGCAGCAACGGTGGCGGGGCGATTTACCTATACAGCGCTGCACAAAGACCTTGAACGCGAAGAAATCGTCACGCTGCTGGCCGGTCGCGCCGGCTGCGCAACCACCCGGCTAGCGTCGAGCCTAACCGACAGCGATGGCCGCGCCGAAGCCACCACCCCGCCTTTGCCGGCCGGCCAATATCCGTATTTCATGTTGGTGCCAGGCGACGGCACCAGTGCTGACGGCATGATCTGGGCCATCGAGCCTGGAACCAAGGCCGTGCTGTTTGACATCGACGGTACGCTGACTACCAGCGACGGCGAATTGTTTGAAGATTTGCTGGGTGGCAACGCCGAGATGTTTCCCGATGCCAATGCCGTGGTGCAACGTTGGGCCGATGCCGGGTACTTGATTATCTACGTCACCGGCCGACCCAATTTTTTGCGCAATCACACCCGGCAATGGCTCAGCCGCAACAAGTTTGCCCCAGGCGCATTATTTACCGTCAACCGATTGCGCGACGCGCGACCGACCGCCGGGGGTGTTGGCACGTTCAAAGCAGCGTTGATAAACCAGCTGCGCGCGGCAGGTGTTCAGATCGAGCGAGCGTATGGCAATGCCGGCACCGACGCATGCGCCTACCTTCGTAACGGCATTGATCCAAGCCGGGTGTTTATGACTGGTAATCAAGCGCGTAGCTGCGACTCAAAATCGACCCAGCCGATGGCCAGCTACACGGCACACCTGGCGAATTTAGTTGTACCGCCGCGGTAAAGTCATTTTTTCCACGCGCCGGCCGGGCCTGCCGTTACGCGCATGCACAGGGCGACGCGGCCGGTGTGGCATTCGGGCAGTTCAACTACGGGGTCGTACAAACGCCGTAGCTAGCGTAGGCGAACTCAGCGCAGGTCCCAGCACCACCCACGCAGAACAAGACGTTGCTGCCCGGAAAGACGCAGAGTGCTACCGCAGCGGCGCACAGGGTGACTGCAAGCCCGGCAGTTACGTAGCAGTCGCCACCGGCGTCGGACTTCCCGCCGCCTTCGTCCGCGAAGTCGCGCCGGAGGGCCTCGACGAGCGACCGGCCGGTCGCCGAGCTGCTCAGGCTATCCTCGACGACAGTGCCGTCCTTGGCGAGCAGCACGCGGCCAGAATCAGGGTACTCAAGCGACAGTTCGCTGCCTTGCTGACGACCGTTGTCGGTCTCGACCATAGTGCTGCGCACGCGGGCCTCCGCGACTCGCTTGCCGCCGACATCGTGGCCATACACCACGACCTCGTTTGAACTGTGGTCGTAGGCAAGCTTCCAGGTCTCGATGCCATACTGGTCAGACTTCCCGCCTTTGGTCCCGACCGAGCCGAGATCCTCAGGCGGCGCGTCGCCACTATCAACAGTGCAGCCGGCTGCAGCGACAATTACGATGAGCAGGAAAGAGCGGATGGAAGTTAGTATGCGCATGGACCTACCCCAAAGCAAAACAAGTGCCAGCTTGCGCCAGGGGTTTTTCAGGTAGTTCTAGGCATTTAGCGTCGCACCATGCCGGCCGGCCCCAGGACAACTGAACCTACTGCAACCGTTCGACCCCACTCGGTCCATGGACCAACGCTTTGCGGCAAGCGGGTAGTTATGACCGGTAATTAAGCGCGCAGCTACTCACATGCACATGGCGACGCTGCCGGTGCGTTCGGGCAGGTCAAATTCGGACCGCTAAAAATCGGAAACGCCGATTGGTTACATTGGTCAATGTCATCGAAGCTGTTGGTCGCGCAAAAATCAAGCGCATTACCTGGATGAAAATCTGGCAACACGCCGTTGGACCCGGAGCGCCGAATCGTCGAGTTTCGCAGCAGATCCACCCGCAGATTGACGTCGGCATTATTGTTTGCTGACAAGAATCGAATCGCCCCGGAGCTTTCGTCGGCTGGCGTGGTTTGCGGATTGTCGTCGATGCACTCAGCGCCATTGGTGGAGTCGTCGCCGCCGGTGTCTTCGATCAGCACATGATCAAAATGGCTGCGTGGATCCACTTGGCCATAAAAGCCGATGCCTGCCCAGTCGTTTTTATTGCCACGGCCGCGAAACACCACGGGTGCGGCCGCAGTGCCGACGGCCACCAACGTGCCGGTTGGTACTGCGTCGCCGGAACCTGCGCCAACCGTAATTTGGTAAGGCAAAGGTTCGCGCATCTCGACGATCACGCCGGGCGCAAGCGTTAGCACTGCGTTGCTGGTGGCGTTGGCAATTTTGAGACCGCCGAAGCCGGTGGCGATGGGCAAGCCACGAAACCGCCATGTGGTATCGACGTCGATCAACCCAGCATTGCTACCTTCGAGTTGAAACCAGGCGTTAACGTTGCCCGTGTAGGTGCCTTCAGGAATGCTGCCCGCCGCTTTACCGTAGATGGCAATCGGGCTTTTTTGGCTATTGGTGATGGTCAGACCATTTGAGCCCGAATCAAACCCGCCACCATTGTCGAGTTGAATCCCAAACGTTGCGGAGTTTTCGATCCGAACATTGTTAACTAACAACACATTCGTCGTCGGTGCAGCACCAGGGCTAGCATCGCCGCGGACGTACACCATGCCGCCGCCATTAGCGCCAGCACTGCCACCGTTTTTCAACACTGCGTTGATCAGCTCGATGCGGGTGGTCTGAAACGGTGAATAGATCGTGTGCCAGGGTTGTGCGACATCCACCGCATCCACTGTCACCGGCCCGCCGGTCGCTGCGCCCACGCGCAACAAGCCACTGCCGCTCAAAGTGATGGAAACATCTTTGGCTAACCGCACCTGCGCACACGGTTCGATCACCAGCGTGCCAGCGACGTTGAGATTACTGTCGAGCTGGTGCACGCCTTCGCTTGCTTTCCAGACTTCGGTGGCAGCCGCGGCCACCGACGTGGTGTGCTTGATAACCATGGCTGGCGGCGCGCTACACACCGGCGGTGCGTCGAGGACCGCTGCATCGGCGATCGCGGCATCAACAAATGTGCCGTTATCAGAGCCGCATGCCGGCAACCACAGCACGCCAAGAAGCATCAAGCGACGGCTCATTACACGGGTCATGGCAGACCCTACCATAACGATCGGACCGGATCCGTCGAGTACTCGCCCGCGCATCGTTGGACATAGACCAATGAATTTCGGCGACTACGCTCGGTCTTCACCGCACGACGCTCGCCACCGCGAGTATTACCGGCCGGCCCCTCTTACGTTGCCGAACACACCGGGTGGGGAATCTTGGGCGCTTGGTATTACTTCACCTTTTTTAATATTCTTTGCGGGTGTCGCTGGGTCTGTTCTCCGTGGTGGTGCACAATGGGGACTATCCCCGATTTGTCAAAGCCTGTCCGGGTCAGTTGCACAGTACAGTCCATAGACAAAGGCAGGTTGGCCCTATGCTTGCAATGGAACTCAAACAGTTTGTTTCAGAATTGGATGCTGCCATGCAGGCGCATCTGGAATGGTCGCGCAAGGTGCTGCGCTGCGCGGTGGTTCGGACCACGCCAGGGGACGATGTACTTAAAGCCGAGGCGCATCTGCTGTGCAGTTTCGGCCGCTGGTTCACGCAGCACCGAATCAATTTCGAGGTGCTCGACGCCGCTCGAACCCAAGCGCTCGAAACCCAACATCACGCCATGCATGACGCGATTCGTGTCATTTGCAACCGGGTGCTGTATGGGGAAGCGGGCCAGGCTGAAGACCTCGACCAATTTGAAAGCACACAACGCCAGCTCGTTGACCTGCTCGCGTTTTTCAAAACATTAGCGGTCAGTCGGAGTTCACAAATCGATCCGTTAACTGCATTGCCGCTGCGGCATCGCATGGAGCAAGACTTCGATCTGCTTAGTAAACATATCCGTCACCGCGGCAGCGTCCAGTTGGTGATGATTGTCGATGTGGATCATTTCAAGGCCGTCAATGACCAATATGGCCATGCCGGCGGTGATCTGGTTTTGCAGAGTCTGGCGACAACCCTAAAGCGGGTGATTCGCGACGACGATCTAGTGTATCGCTACGGCGGCGAAGAATTCCTGCTGCTGATGGAGTTGTCTGCCACACCTCACGCCGAAGATTTTGCGGCGACCCGGGTGCTGGAGGCGGTGCGCGCGATGTCAGTCGAATTGCCGAACGGCGTGACCGTGACCACGACCGTGACGATTGGCGTCGCGTTGGCGGGTGAGGATGAAAGCCTGGAAAGCGCGATCCATCGCGCCGATCTTGCGCTGTATAAGGGTAAAGCCTCGGGCCGCAACCGCCATGTGCTCGCGGAGGCAGCCCCGGAGGAGAAGCGGTAGTTCTCGAGGTGGGTGCCGCAAACAAACCCCGGTCGGGATCGCCAGACATACGCGATTACGGCTAGGTAACTGTTCGACAACCACGTGGTGAACATTGCTCAACCACTGCCACTGCGCCCATAAATATCAAGTAATAACAGCGTATTAGAAAGCACGCGCAAATGGCACGAGGCTCGCATTTGTAGCTGGCATGCAAAAAGCTGTTGCAACTGCGCTGTTGTTGGCCGGTGTTTCGACCATGGTGGCGTGCGTCGATTTGAATCCGAGCTACGACTCCAATGGCGATGGTGACCCCAACAACGATAACTGCTGGAGCACCGACTGCGGCGGCTCGACGGCGTATTTTAATTTTACGGCGGATCAAAGCTCGCTGCGCCCGCATGATAGCCGGCTGGCATTAGGCGGTCGCTCGTTGTTAACGGCACAAAGCATTGGGCCATCGACCACACCGGTGGCAGTCAGCGTTTCTAGCCGAGACACGTCGGCAATGATGCTGCGCCAAATCGCAGGCGACCAAGACGCTATTACCGTGGAGATGCGTCCAACCCGCGAAGGCGAGGCCCGCTTGGACGCCAACAACGGGACATCAACGCAATTATTCTGGTCCGACGTACTCGCAGTGAAAGGCGTTGGGCTGGTGTTGCCGCACACCTATTACGCACAACCATCGACCAAATTTTTTGTCGGCGCAACCACGCTGTATGCCACGCTCTGCCCGACCGATTGCACCCTCGCGTATACCGAAGTAACGGGCGACACTCGCTTGCTCGTCGATTCGTCGTTGCACTTGCTACCGGCTTCGTCACCCGCGCTGACCCAAAGCAAATGGGATACGTTCACGCTACCAAGCAGCGCAGGCCACTATGCAATCGCACTACAGTCAGACAGCATCGGCACTTTGCCGTTCGATGTCGAGATTGTCGACGCCGTCGATGGGATTGGCGTAGATGTAAAGTCGAGCTACCAAGGTTGGGGCCAAGTCTGCTTCTACTTTAAACGCGGCGAAGATCGCGTGATGTCGGGGCAGCTTTTTTCGGCAACGCCGCTGAGCGCCGAACTGAAACTCGACCTAGGCCAGTTTGCCAACTGCGTGCGTTACACCGGCCCAAGTGAAACCACCCACGCTGTTGAGGTCACTAGCGCTGGTGTCACCGCAACCGTCACCATCGAGATCCTGTAGTTAGCCGGCCAACCTACTGCGGCGCGGTTGCGGGATGGCTCCAGTCACCTGCGCGATACGCCGGCGCCCCGGCGACCTGCACCAGGCATGTTTTCGGACAGTGACCACAGTGACCTGCACCAGGCATGTTTTCGGCGATCAGAGCCGCACGCCGGCAACCACCAGGCGAGCAGGCGAGCTGACCCAGGCATGTTTTGCCCGCCAGGCGAGCCAGGCGAGCTGACCCAGGCATGTTTAGGCGAGCTGACCCAGGCATGTTTTGCCGGCAGGCGCCCCGGCGACCGTTTTGCCCGGCGACCTCGGCGACCTCGGCGACCTGGGCGACCCGTTGGCGACCTGACCCTGGCGACCTGACCCTGGCATGTTTTGCCGTGTTTTGCCGGCAGGCGCCCCGGCGACCGTTTTGCCCGGCGACCTGGGCGACCTGGGCGACCTGGGCGACCCGGGCGACCTGACGGCGACCCGGGCGACCTGACCCAGGCATGTTTTGCGACCCTACGACCTGACCCAGGCATGTTTTGCGACCCTACGACCTGACCCAGGCATGTTTTTGCCTTTATTTTTGCCTTAGCGCTACTAGGGACAGGGACACCAGACACCACTGTCCGGCAGCCGGACACATTGACGAATCGCCAACGACATTTCAACCGCTTAGCGTTGGCACACCGCGCGCATCAGCACACTCTATGCGTCCACGGTTCACCCTACCAGGCATGTACTATTTCCTCACCCGCCGGTGCTCCATGCGGCAGTTTCTGCTCAAGGCCGACAAGCAAACGATCACGCTGTTCCTCTATGCGTTGGCCAACGCGGCCGCGTTCAGCGGCGTGAAGGTTATCGGCTTCGTGGTGATGTCGAACCACTACCACATCATCGTGTTTGACCCACACGGCCGTATCGCCGACTTCACGCATCATCTCAACACGCATCTCGCCCGTAGCTTCAATGCGTATTGGCAACGCGGCGAAGCCATGTTCACGCCGGGCGCGTTGAGCCAAGTGCAGCTGCTCACCCGCGCCGATGTCATCGACAAACTTGCCTACACCTTGGTCAATCCGGTCGCCGCTGGGCTCGTCGGCAAAGCCAGTGCGTGGGGTGGGCCGTCGAGCTGGACCGCGATGAAACACAACACAGCTTTTCATACCCCACGGCCCAACATTCTCTATCGCAAGTGTCGCCCGCCCTTCGGCGACCTCACCTTGCATCTCGGCGACGACGACCTGCTCGGCGACCGCGCGACCTTTGTCGCCGACGTCATGGCGCAGGTGCGCATCCGCGAACTCGCATTGGAACAACAGCGCCACCAAGCCAGCCAAACCGTCCTCGGCATGGACCGCGTGCGCGCGCAATCCCACGAGGCTACCCCGGCGCGCCGCCACCAGATGTTTGGCGTGCGGCCGCACGTCGCCAGTCGCAGCGCGTGGCACCGCGTTCAAACCTTGCAACGCAACCAACAGTTTTGCGCCGCCCACGCCGCCGCCCGCGCCCGCTTGAACGCCGACCAGCCGCCGCATTTCCC
>JAGPDK010000526.1 GCA_018057605.1 Kofleriaceae bacterium
GCTTCGGTGACGTGGGCGCGATAGTAGTGACCGAGTTCATGCGCCATCACCACAGCGATCGTAAGTTCATCAGCCGTCGCCAGCAATTTACTCGTTACATGGATGTACGGTGATGTCGCCCATATCGCCAACTCGCCGGGCGGATTGCTGTCGATTTCGCAGGTCGCACCGGCCACTGAACCATCGGTAGCCAGCTTACACGCGGGCTTGGGCCGATTCCAAAAGGCTACAAGTTCGGTAATTCCTGGCCAGGCCGGACGCACACAAGCACGCTCTCCCGATTGCACAAGATTAGCGCCGAGGTAACTCACTAGCGTAAGATCCGTGGCGCCTGCCCGAGCCTGCCCCGTGCAAGTAAACGCCGAGGATACCCACGCGTTAAATGTTGTGCCACTCGCCAATACTTTAACGATCGGCTTCGGTGCAACCAACGCAATGCCAGCCGAGCGTTGCATCTCGGCGCGCACCATCGTGTCGATCCTATCGGTCCAGTATTGCAACCGCTGAGTCAAAGCATCGTCGTCGGCAATCGGCGTACGATCTTCTAGCCGCGACGCGATGAACGAAGCGTAGTCGCTTTGCGCCCAATAGAAAGGGCTGTTGGATTGAATAAATCCGATGCTGCCATTGGTGCCAGCGCCGTCGGCTTTGCCACCTGGGTCTTCGCTATCGGTAACCGCGGCGTCGGTAACGCAGGCGGTATGACTCACCGCGACAAGAGCACACGCAGTCGACGCTAACAGGCGAGAAAGGTTGCGCATGCGTTGAGTAACAGCAACTGGTGTGCCAGCCACGCGTGTTGGTTGGCCAAGCCCCGAACCGTCCCGCGCCGGCCCTGTCGCGCGCACCTGGCAAAACTCGGCAGACCTAGCTGGCGTGCGAAGACGACGGCACCGTGGAAATGTCGCAAAATGTCCTGCGCTTGGCCGGCCATTGCCCCGGCCTGGCCACTGCAGTCGCCAGGGCTACTCGGAGGCAACGCTCCGTTCATGTGTAGGCCTGTGTTCGCTCACTATCGAGGTGCCGAACCCAGTTACCCAGAGATTCGCAGCGTTACTCAACAACGACGGCGCGAGGCAGCTTTAGACCCGTGGGTGGAAAATTGATCGCGTAGGAGGTTTTTACATCTACCAACATCTTTTCCGTAAAGTAGTTGTGCGATGCCGTTAGTTCGCTGCCATCCATGGAGATCTGAGCGCCAGCTTTAGCCAGCCGTAGAAAGCGACCGATTTGCAGAAGTTTGCGCACCTGCAATAGCGCCACGCTCGCGAGCGCAACCCCAACAGCTAGCGCGTAGATGGGCACTCTAGCGTCGACCATTGGCACAACTACAACGAACACGCCTACCGCTACCGTCGAAATAATTGACAACGTCAAATACACGGCTGTTTTCGACGCGAGCCGCTTTAACACGGGAACGACGATTTCGGATGATACGCGGTTGTCGCTGATTGCCGTTGAGTTGGAGATCATGGCTTGGTAGACAAGCTATCATCGCTCTTGCGCTAAGGCATCCCAAACCAAGCGCGGGCCGCCATACCGACGAGCACGCTGGCAGCGTTGACCACAAGGGCAACCAACAATGCGCGGCGCCAACGTACGCCGTAGAGCATGAGCATGGCGGCTTCGACCGACCAGGCGAAGATTTCGGCGATCCATAACATCTGGTGATAGTGCAGGCCGTTGCGGTAACACAGCGGCGGAATCACGTACCAAACCGCTGGGTGGGTGACCAAGCTGAGCGAAAATCCACGCAGCCAACCAACCGGTGCAGCCCAACGATACAGCGGTACTTCGACGATTTGTGTCAACACAAACGCCATGAGCCAGGCTTCAAAGTACGTGACGATCATGTCGCTAGCCAACGCGCCAAAAATGCCAATTCAAGATAGGCATGAAAATTCGCGATGCGCAAATAGCCTTGCCGCGCAGCGAACACATCGTGCCAGCCCCACAACAGAAGCCCGCAACTTAGCAGCGCAAACCCAAGCACCAACACTCGACCGAAGTCGTGCTGTAGCGCTTGCAGCGACGCACCAAAGCTGCGCATGGCATTGCGCGGCCGAACTTGTTCCGGCAACAAGCGCAACCAAATCGTGTAGTGCACGCTTTGCAAAAATATGAACAGCACTGCGATGCGCGCGCATACGATCGACGGCCAGGTATCTAAAGCGTGCGTCGGCAAGACATAGCCGGCAAGATTATCGAGGCTGGCACGGTGCAACCAAGGATCCAGAAGGCCGCCGGCAACGACTGCAACAACCACTGCCATAAGCGCCGGCACCAGCCAACGAGCCCGGCCGCGGCCAAACACCAAGCCAAACAACAATACCGCCACCACGTTGTGGGCATGCAACAACACATACGAGGTTGTGATTGGATCGCGCCATGCAACCACACAACCCACGACGCTAAGCGCAAGCAAGCCAGCGCGAAACGTGACGGCACGCCGCGTGGAGCGCCGCCATGGTGACAACACCAACGTCACCACCACCGCGGCAAGCCCAACGGTTGGCGACATCCACCACAGCGTCGCGGCGAGCAAGCCTAGCACCAGCACATCCCGCGCGCGTTGCGGAATCGCTGAGTATGGCGCAAGCACCAGATACCGCACATCGGCAATGAGATGCGGCACACCGAGCACCAATGGTGCCCACATGAACAGTAGGCTGGGTGCAGTCAACGTCACCGCAAGGGCCACCAGCAGCGACGACACCGCAAGCAACTCGATGCGCAATGCACGCGATTGCACAACTAGACGCAGCCACGCACTGCGTGACAGCACCAGCTTCAAGGCTGGCGAGCGAACTCGATCCAGCGACTGTGCTACCGCTGCTAACGGCACAATATTATGCGCCGATGCGGGACGCTCGACGACGGCGCGTGCTCCAACCTAATCCCAACACCACGGCAACGAAGGTTAGTGGCGCTGGCAAACTCTCGGCCGACGACACCGCGCAGCCGCTCTTGCGTGGTGGCTTGCTCGGCGTAGTTGGCAATACTGGGGTGGTCGGCGGTTTGGCCGGCTCAACGTTGGCTGGCGTCGGCGGGGTTGCTGGATCAGGCGTTGGCGTCGGCGTTGGCGGGGTCGCTGGATCTGGCGACGGCTTGACCGGATCAGCTAATACCGCACCTGGCGTGCAGTACATGCGCGATACATGCGGCCCTTGGCAGGTGCCTTTTTTACCTTCAAACGTACAAGGCGTCCCGGGCGCCGAGCCCATGCAAATGGCCCGCGCTGGATCCATCGGGCCAATATCCGCGGAAGCGACGTGCCGGGTTAGCATCAGGGTGGACACCAAAGCACCGAGGGTCAGCGCAAACTTTTGAGGCAATCTATTCATGGCAATATGGTGCACTGCTTTACTGCGTGCCACAAGTTTCGCGACATCATCGCAAGCGCTGCGCAACCGACCCACGACCCGCTATGGATTCATCGCACCTGGCGTGATCGTGGTCGAGACCTTCCAGTCAACGACGGCGTTGTTGAGATCGCTGCCATTCGGCGTGCGCGCCAGTGAATTGACGTCGTCGTTAGTATCAGCACCAGCAAACGCTGTGCCTTCGACCAACGAAACCGTTGCGGCGAAGCCCGTGATTACAGCGGCCGGTATCAGCCCTTCATAGGCCAAGGCATCGACCAGCGTTTTGGTGTTGGTATTGATGAGTGCAATCCCGTCGGGCCCGTTCTGCATAAAGTCACCGGTTGCGGCAATCGTCAACGCAACCGCTGGCACTTGCACCGCCGGATTGCGGATCACGAGGTAGCCACCGCTCGGCAACGTTGTGCCAGCGTCGGCGAGCAGAAAGCGTGCGTATTCGGCGCTATCGCCACCGTTGATCAGCACCACCGCGAAATCCGCTAAGGTCACCACGGCGCCAGTGCCATTGTAGATCTCAATAAACGATTTGGCATCGGTCGCGGCCTGATCATAGTCGACCTCATTGATTACCAATCGTCCTGCCGGCCGCGGCGCATCCACCGTCGGGGCATCGGCTGCACCAGCGTCATTGCTCGCCGCATCGACCACTCG
>JAGPDK010000527.1 GCA_018057605.1 Kofleriaceae bacterium
CGAGCTTTTAACGGTCACGCTCGTGACGCGGCCATCGGCTCCGACCTTGACCCCAACTTTCACGGTGCCTTTCGCCGATGATTGTCCGCCGCACGATTGGGCTCGACCGGAAATCTTGGCAACACCTGCACTAATCATGTCGCGATCGAGTGCCGCGGGTAGATCACCGCCACCTGAGGTTGGTTTTGACGTGCCCGAGTCACCGCTGGTGCGGACGCCTTTTTTCCACTTGGAACAGCATGGTCGTGAGTAGTTATCTAGGACGCATTGGACTTCTTCACACGAGGTGCCCGAATCGGCGACCGTTGGCGTTTTGACGGCTGGCGTTTTATCAGGGGTTTTGCCTGACGAAGGTGTCTTGCCCGACGACGGCGTTTTGCCCGACGACGGCGTTTTGCCCGACGACGGCGTTTTGTCAGGGGTCTTGGCCGAGGTTGTGTTCTTGTCCGGTTCGTTGGTTACCGGCGGTGGCGTGGTCCCTGGATCTTTGCCTGGTTCGCCTGAACCATCAGCACCCGGAGCTGCCGAGCCGGCATTGTCCACGGTTTTGGGATTTCCCGTTGCACCTGGTTTATCACCGTTGTCATTCGGTTTGCCGGTGTCGCCAGCAGCTGCCACCGTGGTCGGCGTTTTATCATCGGTTTTGGCAACGGGTTTGTCGTCTTTACCCAGCACCACGACCAACAAAATCACCGCAAGCAAGGCTAGTGCCGCTACGCCTGCGATTAAGCCGTACAGCAGCTTGTTGTTGGCCGAACGCCCGCTTGACATCGGCATGAGCACGGCAGGTTCAGAGAAACTTGCCGTCGAGAAAACCGGTAAGTCATCCATGGATCCAACGCCCATGGATGCAGGCTTACGCGCACCGCCACCACCGCGGTCACCCATATACGCCGTGGCCATGGACCGGATGTCGATGAGGCCCGAGCCTTCGCCACCAGCTGGACCGGTAGCCTTGCCGCCGCCCATGGAAGAGCTGGACGAGCTTTGCGGTTTAGGTGAATCGCTAGCGAGTTGCGCTAGGTTATTGAGTGAGAACAACACGGAGTTCTCGTTGCGTTGGCCACGCATTTTGGCGGCTTCAGCATCCGGCGCTTGCGCCGCATGAATGACCGGTCCACCAGCGCCGCGACGGCCAAACAAATCGCCCTCGTCTTCGTCGCTCGGCGCAGCTCGGCCAGGACTTGCCGCGAATACATCAGCTGGGTCGTTGCGCGGCCCTGGATCATGCATCGCGGTGCTGCCAAACATGTTGGAGACCGCAGCGGCGCCACTGCCGCCGGTTGCGGTGCCACCGGCGGCTAAGCCTGTGAACACATCAACTTGGGCTAGCGGCAGCCAGTCAGCAAAACCTTCGCGCCAGACATAGGTTTCGGCGTCGATTTGGCCAGCGAGAAATTTTTCTTGAACCTCGGCTACAGTGAGTGGGCCGACTTGGTCCTGATCGACCACCACGTGCCAGACTTGATCGTCGGGCCCGGGTTCGCCTGCAGGCGCACTGCCGTCCCCGTAGTCGTAGACTCGGGTTTCTTTTTCAAACGCAGGTGCCGGTGCGGCTTCGGCCGCTTGGGCGCCACCGCGCACGACGATAATGTTCTGGCATTTCTTACAACGGATCTTGAAGACTTTGCCTTGAACCTTGTCATCAGAGATCGAGTACTTGGCAGCGCAAGCATCGCATACGATCTTCATGGGAGTTTCCTGTGCGTACAAAAACGAGCGGAGATGGAAATTCCCCTCGCGGAACGCATTTGCCTTTCGCGAGTAAGAACCCCAAGGCGAGTATCACCTTGGAGAAAAATCGTACATTTGATCGGATTAAAACGGTAGCGCCAGGGCAACTTTCAGTTGCATGAATGTAAACCAGCTAACTCGTTCCAGTTATTGGCACTTTGGCCTTGCCGTCCGAAAAATTTACATCAGGTCAACGCCTGGTAGCGCCGAGATCAGGACGTCGGCCCGGTCGATTGCGCGCTGCACGGTACGAGGAATGGGGTCAGCCGGGGTGTAGCGCTGGGCATTCCGCACAGTTTGGCCGACCAAGGCGTCGAGCTGGCGGGCGGCATGCCAAGCCGCTCGATGTTCAGAGTGACGAATTGCGCTGCCGACCGGGCTGGAAAATCCAGCGGCCAGGGCCCGGCGCATCAACGCGCACGCTTCGTGGGCACGGCGAGCAACAACGGGATCTTTTTTCCACAGTGGTGCGAGGGCTAGCACTGCATGTTGGGCCGCAACCGCTGCGCGATACGCGGGGAATTGATCAAGACGCCGAACTCGATAAGGCTGAGTACGATGATAGGTGCGCATGCCCTGGCTATTTCATGACGCGTGCCAGGCGGCGGAGCGTGGAGTTTTGCAGAGATAGCCGTGCTGGTGTCCCGGTGCTGGACATCGATGTCCGCATACCGGACAGCCTGTCCGGTACGCGGCCAGTGCGCCTTGGTCCCGAGCGCCGTGTTGGCGCTATCAATTGTATTAGATCCTCAAGGCGTCTAGGATGTTGTCATGCACGTGCGTTGGCTGGTCCGCATCGCGGCAACTCTGGTCTGCGTATGTTCGCTGTCTCGACCAGCGTTTGCCGACGACAGCCTGAGCTACGTTGGTGGCTTTATGTCGGTTGTAATTTTTGGCCTCGCGGTGCTGGTGCTCGGATTCACGGCATTGGTGGCCATCGTGATTCGTTCTACGTTGAAGATTCGCGCAGCCAAAAAAGCAGAGGCGGAATTACCGAGGCTGCCCTGTGCACGCGCACTCCCTGCACGATCTCAAGAACAGTAGCGACGGTGAGCGCCTTCGCCACCCTGATCGCCTAAACGAACGTTGGCACTGTACTTCTCCGTATTACCAATGGGGTGCGCGCCCCAGTTTGCGGTTGCCTTGGAAGTAGCTGGTCCGAGACGTTGGCCGTTGCGGTGCTGCACCAAAAATAACGCCGTGCACCCATGGTTCACCGATGGTTCGCGCATAGATCGCGCACGGTTCGCTGATAGTCTGCTCAAATGGCAAGCGAACTTTCATGGTGGCACAAAGGTGGCCGGTTTATGTCCGGGTTGGTCATCGTTCTATTTTTTCTGCCGTTTTTTGGCGTGTCGTGCCAAGGCATGGAAATTGTCTCGGTGAGCGGTGCCGACATGGTCGGTGGTTGTCGGCCGGGTGGATTTGCGGCCGAAGCCACGCCAACGGATGTCGCTACGGAATCTTCGATCGAGGTGAGCGATGTCGAGCGCGAGCCGCTTGCGATTGCCGCGCTGGTGCTTGCGATTGCGGTTTTTGCAATGGCGTGGTTCCGCACGCGCGGCGCGGTTATCGCCGCGTGTGGGCTGGCATTTGTTGGGTTTGCAGCGATCGGCGCCCTGTATGTGGTCGTTGGAGGTAAGTTCACGGACTCGGTCGCGGAGGAAATCGAAAAAGATCGTGGGCGGCGCGGCGGCGCGGCGAGTTCGATGGCAAAAGATGCAATGAAAGATATCGACGCTGGCGGCCGCATTGGCCTATGGCTCACGGCATTTGGGTTTCTTGCGATGGGCACGCTTACCGCGTTGGCACTGCGAGAACCATCCGCGTCCCCAGCGCAAGCAGCTCCAGTTCCACCGCCCATCGGCTAAACGTGGTGCTAATAAGGCTTTTGGCCAGTGTAATTTCCGCCCGGGCCGTATTCACACGCAACAATATTCATGTTGCCGGGGCAGGCTTTGATGGCGCAGCCTAAGTCGGTCGAGGTTCGCCACACTTGTTGGGTGTAGTGCCCGCATACTCCGCTACAAGAATTATTGGCGTAGTTGTACATGGTCTTTTCGGCAGCCCACGCATCGGACACCGCGGCCCCGGTCGGTACGAAGCCGCCGGAAGCGTAAAGGTTCTCGCCAATGTAGGCGAACCCTGCGACATTCATGCGCTCAGCGCTAGTGCTATGCGCGAAAACACAATCAGCAATGAAGCTCGCGGCAAGGGTGGCAAGCGCTGGATTCCACTTCATTGGCATAACGCCGACATCTGCGCGCACCCGGTTATGCGCGGCCGTGATG
>JAGPDK010000528.1 GCA_018057605.1 Kofleriaceae bacterium
CAATATCAGGATGCAGCGCCGTGAAAATGCGCGCACCGTGGCCGCCATCGTAGTTGGGCAGGTTGCCGGACGTCAGGTTACCCGCCACGATGCGCAGCGCCACTGGTATTTCGAGATTGCATTGCGCACTACAGTCGTCGCCGTCGACCCGATTGCCGTCGTCGCAGCTTTCGTGCAGGTCAATAAATCGGTCACCGCAAACTTCGATTTTTTTGCAGTCGGCTGCGCACCCATCACCACCGTTGGCGTTGCCGTCGTCGCAGGCTTCGTCAACGGAAATCACGGCATCGCCGCAGCGTGGCAGTTTACAATTGTTGCGGCATCCGTCGGTCTCAACGCTATTGCCGTCGTCGCAGGTTTCGGCGCCGTCAACTCGTTGGTCGCCACATCGCTCAAGCGTACAATCGCTCCGACAACCGTCGCCGTCGACAACGTTGCCGTCATCGCAGGCCTCCGGCGCGGTCAGCGTGCCGTCACCGCAATTAATGTTACATGCTGCGCCGCAGGCATCGGGGGGCGCTGCACTCGACGCGCCACACCCCGGTGCGGCCACGGTAACGCTTGCCGCGATCATCGCGATCGCCGCGATCGCAACATAGCGCGCGACGTAGCTCGCCCCCTCCACCAGCAATAATCTCCGCCCCAGCCGGGTTCCCGCATAACTATCGAGCCTGGTCGTGATTCGCATTGTCACCAGGCTATCACGAACCCGCTCCGTCGCTGCGTCGGACAAGCATTGGGCGCATCGCGCCGCCCTAGCCGCGCTCGTCACAGAGCTGTGATGACCAAAGGCGGGCGAGTGACACGCGAACGCGTGTGCCACTCGAAGGCGAGCGTGCCGAACAGGCGAATTGCGTTCGCGTTTTCGGTGGCGGGGTTAGACCCGTGGTGTCACGATGGCTCGCCACCATGGCGTCGGGGCCTCGATCAGTTCGGGCTCAAATACCGAGCCTAACTGCGGCGTAATAATGCGTTGGCCGTTTGCCGTTGCGAGGGTGAGTAAGGTTTCTGCCGGTTCATACCAGTCGTGCAGGCCAAGATTAAAGGTGCCCCAATGCACCGGCAGCAGGGTGCCTCCGCCGAGCATGTCAAAAACTTTGAGAGCGTTGGCCGGGCCGAGATGAATGGTGGCCCAGGATTGATGAAACGCACCAACTTCGAGCATCACCAAATCAAACGGACCGTAGGTTTTGCCAATTGCCAAAAACTCGTCGGTCAAGCCAGTGTCACCGGAGAAAAAAGTTTTGCGAGTTTCAGTTTGAATCACCCACGATGACCACAGCGTGCGGTTGCGACGCGGCCCGCGGCCGGAAAAATGTTGCGACGGGGTGGCGGTGATTTTGATGCCCACGAGTTCGACGCTCTGGTGCCAATCGAGTTCGTGAATCAATGCTGGGTTGAATCCAAAATTTTCAAGATCGGTGCCAACGCCCAGCGAGGTTACGATGGGCACATTCATGCGCGCCAGCGTTGTGATGGATTCGCGGCACATGTGATCAAAATGATCATGCGACAACACCACCACGTCGAGTTTGGGCAACTCAGCGAGGGTGGCAGGGACCGCATGAAAGCGTTTAGGGCCAGCAAACGAAAGTGGCGAAGCGCGTTCGCCAAAGACTGGATCGGTTAATATGCGTTTGCCATCTTGCTCTAACAACACGGTGCTGTGACCGAGCCACGTCGCACGCAGCGTACGGTTGGCAGCGCGGGTCCACTGTTCATGCGGCCGCTCGATTGGCAACGGCTTGGTGGGTACGCGCTGGCCTTGGTGGAAGAAGAATTCGCCCATAATCGATAGCTTGGGGCTTTGTAGCTGTGCGCTAACGCCAGCGGTATTTACAAACTGTCCGTCGCGAAATTGAGTTGAAGCACGAACTCGTTCGGCTCGAAGTCCTGCGCGCTGCGCATCGGTTGCCATGCGAAGATCCTAGCGCAGAAGCGTTGTGCGCGGCACATCGGCGGGCCGCGTGCTTGGCTGTGCAATCGGGCAGGTATTTCGGCGAATAGAACCTGGTACTCGCGCGTTAGCCATGCGAAGGATCATTATGCATCCAAGCAAGAAACCAGAATTGGTCACGCCGCGCACCGGGCGCATCGGGCTGGTCGGACAGCTAGCGTTGGCAGTAATTTGCGCGTGCAAGAGCGGCGACGGATCGTCGTCACCGCCAGGCAATCAGGCCGTAGGGTCGGCGGCATCCGTAGGGTCGGCGGCATCCGTAGGGTCGGCGCCAGCCGCAGGTGCCGGCGCTGGTTCTGGCAACCTGATCGCGCCCCGTGTTGACGCCAAGGTGCCGGCTTCGCAACCGACCGTAGCGATCACACCCGAGATGCGCCAAGCCTATCTCGCGCAATTGCAACAAGGCCAAAAACTCGCCAAGGCTAAACGGTGGCAGCCAGCAATGGCAGCATTTGAAGCGGCATTGCAGATCTTGCCCGGCGACGATCGCGCACTTTCGGAATTGTCATTCGCAGCGCTGTCGTTTGGTGATTTTGTCAAAGCGCGTGATGCCGGTGAACGCAGCGTGCTTGCTGCGAGCGGCACAAACGTCAAAGCCGCATCGCTATATAACCTCGGGCGGGTCGAGGAAGCCAATGCTAAGTTACCCCAGGCCGCGCACTTCTATCGGGCGTCGCTGGCCCTACGCGACAACAAGACGGTGCGTGAGCGCTTGGCGAAGGTTGCCAAAAACGGTGCACCCGAACTGCCAGATCCACCGTTGTGCAGCGCTGCGCCAATGAGCAAAACCGCGTTGTGCGCTTGCATTGCAACAGATGCGGAGTTTACTGGTGGCGAATGTACCGTCGAAGATCAAGCGGAGCCGTTTGTTGTGATCGATGCTGAAACTTCCGAGCGCGGCGAATCAGTTCGATTGCTCGCGGTTCAAAGCAAAGGTGAGTATCAGGTCGTTGCTCATTTGGGTAATGTCTACAATCCAGGCATGATGGGCATCAGCGAGGAATGGGAACTCGGCAAGGTGGAGCAGCAGCAGTTTGGCGACCGCACCGTCGTGCGTTTTGCAACCACGCATTCGCGCAAAGATAGCGACCTTGGCCTCAATGAAATTGAATTTACGGTGATGGAGCAACTCACGTTTTGTGTAGTTGCCCACGGTGCGCCGGTAACCTGTCCGCTGCAAGTGACCGGCCGCTTGGCGTACACGCGTGAAGTGTTGTTTGATGATCAAGAGGTGGAGCCTGAGCTCAAGAAGTTGCAAACCAAAGGCTTGCCGATCCATCAAGAGTATTCAGTGACCGCCACGCTCAGCCCGCAAGGTGTGGTGCAAATTCGCACAGCTAAGGGCAACCCGGATCCGTCGCTGCTCGGTGATAAGCCGTTGTTCTAGCCGCGGGGGCGAAGTCGGGGTGTGGTGCAGGCTGGTTACGCCCATCAGCATACCCAAGGCAGATGTGTCGCTGGCGCGAAACCTGCATTCTAGCGCTGGGTGCGGACTTGGCGTTGCTTTTTGTTTTTACTGCTGACGATTGCAGCTGTGTCGCTGTCGTCGCTGTCGGCACTGTCGTCGCCGGCGTACGCGCAGTGTACGTCCAACGCGTCTTCTTGCGTGACATGCCATGATACGCAAGGGTTGCGTCCGGTGTTGCAAGGCACGCAAATTTGGCACGTCGACCATGGGTTTGGTGATCTTTGTTCAGCCTGCCACGGCGGTGATCCTGGCGCGGCACTGCAGGATCAAGCTCATCTTGGTTTGCGGATGCCGCTCGCGGATCCCGCAGTTTCTTGCGCAGGTTGTCACGCTGCCGATGCAGCGCAGCGGGCTGAACGTTATCGTGCGGTAATTATCCCTGCGGCGGATACCCCAGTGCCGCCGGTGCAGGCTGCGTCGGCAGCCCGCGGACTATCGCTCGCCAATCGGCTGCTCGCTGGGCTCGCTGCACTGTTGGCGCTGGCACTTTACGTTGTGGTGCGGCGCGAGCTTGCCACCGAGCGCATACCACTGCTGACATGGCTGCGGGCCAAGACCTGGAGTCCGTACACAGCAGGTGGGCTGCTTGGGTT
>JAGPDK010000529.1 GCA_018057605.1 Kofleriaceae bacterium
GTTTTACATGTTGGCGATTCGCCCGCAGATCAAACGCCAAAAGGACCATCAAGCCATGGTGAATCAGTTGGGCAAAGGTGATGAAGTGATCACCCGTGGCGGCGTGATTGGTAAAATCACCGGTATCTCCGACGACAACGTGGTGGTGTTGGAGCTGCAAGAAAAAGTTCGGGTGCGCGTGCCGCGCGCCTACATTGAAGGCAAATGGACCGGCAAGGTCACGGATGCCAAACAAGCTCCTGCCGCTGCGTAAACTATTCATTCTGCTGATAGTTTCACCGTATCTGGTACGGCGGCTGGGCAGGGGCGGTTTGTGACCGGCAAGCCTTCCATCTGGTTGGATTTACGTTAGATTGCGCGCCCGTCATTCGGCGGGCGAACTTTTTGGGGCTACTACTTATGGATCGAAGTTTGAAAAGACGCAGCGGAATTTTGGCGTTCGTACTGATCGCCAGCATCTGTGTTCTCTTGCCATCGTTTGCGGGAAAAGGGGCGCTCCCGACTTGGTACACCAAGATCTTCCGCAAAAAGTTGAACTTAGGACTCGACCTTCAAGGCGGCCTGCACTTGGTTTATTCGATCGATCTCGACAAGGCTGTCGACGATAAGGCGTCGGAAATCCGCCGTGATTTGGAATCCAAATTTGCAGACGAAAAAGCCAACGTCGAAGTCAAAACGCCGGTGTCGCCGTTGGGCGCCGTGACGTTGATTCCAGCCGATGCGTCCAAAAAGGCCGAACTCACGGCCATGCTCAAAAGTGACTTCAAAGGCATTGTCGAAATGCGCGCGTGCGCAGCAACCGACGCGGCCAATGCTATTTGCGCAAAGGTCTCAGCCGACTACGCCGATGGCATCAAGAAAGCGGCGCTTGCGAATGCGGTGATTACGATTCGCGAACGCATCGACGAAAAAGGCATTGCCGAACCAACCGTGGTTGAAAAGGGCGATGAAGTCATCGTTGAGTTGCCTGGCCTCGACGAAGATAAGATTTCCGAAACTAAAGAAATCATCAAGCGCACTGCTAAGCTTGAGTTCAAGGTTGTTGATAACAACGCACCGTACATGAACAAGCTGTACGCGCACGTGGTCACCGACAATGAAGCCAAAGCGCTCGATATCGTCGCCGAAATTGACGGCTGGGTGCCTGAAAATGGTGGCGGTCGGCAAGAAGACAAGTTTCTGATCGCACGCGATCGAGAAGAAGCGGTGCCACTCGAAGAGGCCCGTCGCATCGAAAAATGCTGGAACAAAGACAAGCCGGTTAAGGACGGTAAAATGATGTGCATGTTGGAGGGCCGCTTTGTAATTGAGCGCTACGTCCGGCAACTGGCCGCAAAAGATCCGTCCTTCGTGGTGCCCGATGATCACCAACTAGGGTTTGAATTTGAACAGCCCAACCGCAATGCCCAAGACACTCGGCCGTACTGGCGCAGCTATTACCTAGAGCGTGCAGTTCGCCTAACCGGATCGGCAGTCTCCAATGCGATGACCACGTACGATCCAACCACCAATCGTCCGGTGGTTCGGGTCGATTTTAATCGCTACGGTGGTCGCGTGTTTGGTGACCTCACGGCCCAAGTCCAAGGTCACAAAGTGGCGACCATTTTGGATGGCAAAATCAAGAGCGCGCCCATCATCAACGCTGCAATTCGTGGCGGCACCGCCACGATCACCATGGGTGGCGGCGATCCAATGCGTCAAGAAGCTGATGCCAACGACTTAGTAACGGTGCTCAAGTCAGGCTCGTTGCCCGCACCGCTGAAAGAAGAATCGGCTTCAACGGTCGGCGCGACGTTGGGTCAAGATGCGATCGACAAGACCAAATTGTCATTTGGCCTCGGTATCGTGTTGGTAATTATCATCATGGTTGGCATCTATAAATTTTCGGGCGTCATTTCGGTGGTTTCGGTGGTGATGAATATGCTGCTGATGATGACGGCCATTGTGCTGTTCGGCGCGACATTAACGCTGCCAGGTGTGGCGGCGCTGGTCCTCACGGTTGGTATGGCCGTCGATGCCAACATTCTAATTTACGAACGGATTCGCGACGAACTGCTGCTCGGCAAGTCAGTCCGCGGCGCTGTGGATATTGGTTTTTCGCGAGCGTTTACGGCGATTCTCGACGGCCAGTTGACGACGGCGGCTGCGGGTCTGGTGCTGTACCAGTTCGGCTCCGGCCCGATTAAAGGCTTCGCTGTCATGCTGTTGGTTGGTATTTGCACCACGTTATTTACCAACGTGTGGGCATCCCGCCTGCTCTTTGACTGGTATTTGGCTGGTAAAGCCGATGCTAAGACCATTTCCATCTAACCGGCCCGAGCCTCGAGTTTACCTATGAGTAATGAAGCGAATTCCCAAAACGCGGCCGCACACAAGTTTCGTTACTTGTTGCCACCGGGGTCCAATTTTCAGTTCGTCGCGCGGTTCAAGCTGTTCATCGCGATGTCGTTTATCGCCATTGGTTTATGCGTTGGCATGTTGTTTATCAACAAGGCGACCCGCGGCGCATACTTGAATTGGACCATCGATTTTAAAGGTGGCACCGAAGTCATCTTTGCATTCACCGATAAATCGACAGGCGCATACGCCACGGTTAACTCGGGCACCGTTCGCTCGGCACTCAAGGATGCGGGCGAAAACGGTTTTGATGTGTCCGAGATGGGGTGGACCCAAGTCGCTGCCGATGGCGGCAAACAAGAAGTCAAAGGTATTATTGTTCGGACGCCGCGCTACGCTGCCGTTGACGCTACGCAGCAAGCCAAAGCGGCGGAGGCGTTTGTGACCAAGTTTGCCGAGCGCCAAATCGTCAAAGCTAACTGGTCGGGCGAGCGCCTCTATGTGCGGTCCAAGGCGAAGTTCACCAATGCCGAAGCGGTGGCGGTGTTTGCCGAAACCGGCCTAGAGCTCAAGCCGTGGAGCAAATCCGAAGAACAGGCATTCAGCGTTGCCGACGAAGGGACCGGCGAATTTACGCAAATCTTCTCCATGTGGGGCTTGGACCGCCAACTCGGTCAAGCCATCGAAAAAGTTACGCCTGGGGTTGGCGCGGTGGCGGTGCAGAGCTACGGCGTTGGCGCCAAGGCCGGTGACCGCTTGCGCAATGACGCGATTAAATCGATGGTCTACGCCCTGTTGTTGATCATGCTGTACCTGGCTTTCCGTTTTGATATTCGCTACGCGCCGGGCGCTGCGTTTGCCACAATCCACGATGCGATCATCGTGGTGGGTGTGTTTGCGCTCACCTGGACGGAAGTGTCGCTGACCACCGTTGCGGCCTTGCTCACCGTGATTGGTTATTCGGTTAACGATACGGTGATCATTTTCGATCGGATACGTGAAAACCAAGTCCGCTTGAAGGACAAAAGTATTGAACGCATCATCGACATCTCCATCAATGAAACCTTGGTTCGTTCGATTCTGACCTCGCTCACCGTGTTTGCCACAACCTTGTTGATGAACCTGTTTGGTGATGGCTTGGTCCGCAACTTTGCCTTCGCCATGAATATTGGTGTTGTTGTGGGCGCGTATTCATCGATCTTCTTGGCTGCGCCGGTGTTCTACTGGGTCTCCAAAAAATGGTACTCGGGGCCCGTCAAGACGCGGGCCGGCGCACTCCGCGGTGCTGCAGTTTCAGCTGAGCCGTAACGCTGGCGAGTAATCGTGCGGTACTGCGACCATCCAGCGGAACGGTCGGAAAAGTGTGTGTGGGCAGGGACTGGGCTGGGCTGCTCCGGACTGACCCCAAGGCCAGTCACGTAAGCGAAATCGTAAATAATTCTGAGCAATCTATATTGCTTACGCTGGACTCGGACCACCGCGCGCCGACCACGGACACCGACCTGGCATCAGCCACCGCCCTACGCTAAGGCGTGACAAAGCCAAGGCGTGACGGTCGACGGCCACTGCTCCGTGCCGATCACGTAAGCGCGACCCGTTGAGATTTAATTGGATCGCCGAAGCGCTGTTGGCGACGGGCACGGCCACGATGCGGCAGCGGCGGTAGCGCAAGGCC
>JAGPDK010000530.1 GCA_018057605.1 Kofleriaceae bacterium
AGCGGTCAGCGCGCGAGGTACGCTTGCAACTGCGGCGCAATTGCTCGCATGGCACGCGCTCGATGAGACAGTTCACTTTTTCGCCCAACGTCGAGTTCGGCGAACGTTTGGCCCAAGGCCGTAACCAAAAACAGGGGGTCATAGCCAAAGCCTGCGCTGCCTCGGGCCGCGCGGAGGATTTCGCCTGCGCAGGTGCCGTCGGCGCTAATGATGGCGTCACCGAGTGGACCTCGGCTGTCGGCCAGGACTAGGGCACAGCAAAAATGTGCGGTGCGTTGCGCCGGCGGCACGGCGGCGAGTTCACGCAGCAACTTGGCATTGTTGGCAGCGTCGTCGGCGTTTGGTCCAGCGAAGCGCGCGCTGTACACGCCCGGTGCGCCAGCCAACGCATCAACGCACAAGCCGCTGTCGTCGGCCAACGCCGGCAGGCCGGTAGCTGCGGCCACCGCCCGAGCTTTTTTGGCTGCATTGCCAACAAAGGTGTCGGCATCTTCGTCGACTTCATCGATAATGACGCCGAGTTGTTGTTGTGCTTCGTCGATCGACAGCACCACATTGTTGGGCAGCAAATGACGCAGCTCAACCAGTTTGCCGCGGTTGCGGGTGGCAAACACCAGCGGGCGCCCAGGCTGGCCAAGCGCGAGATCGGCGGCAACTACGCTCATGCGATGACCTTGCGTTGCGCAGCAACTAATTGGGTAATGCCGAGGGCTGCAACGTTGAGCATCGCGTCGAGCTGGCTACGATCAAAGGTGCCATGCTCGCCGGTGCCTTGCACTTCGATGAGGCCACCGTCGGCATTCATGACAACATTCATGTCGACATCGGCGATCGAGTCTTCTTCGTACGGCAGATCGAGTACAACTTCGCCGTTGACCACGCCGACTGAGACCGCGGCAACCGGCGGCAACAGCGCGCTGGCATCAACGAGCTTGCCGTCTTTGACCAGTTTTTGAATCGCAAACGCGATGGCGATCCAGGCCCCGGTGATGGACGCCACCCGGGTGCCACCGTCGGCGCACAGCACGTCACAATCGACGTTGATGGTGCGTTCGCCGAGTTTTTTTAAGTCGACCGCAGCGCGCAACGCCCGGCCGATGAGCCGTTGAATTTCTTTGCCACGCCCACCTGGGTCGCGCTTGGAGCGAGTATGCGTGGAGCGCGGGAGCATCGCGTATTCGGCGGTCAGCCAGCCGCTACCTTTGCCGCGCATCCACGGCGGGACCGACTCTTCCACCGACGCAGCGCACAGCACCCAGGTGCTGCCGAGCTTGATCAAGGCCGAACCTTCGGCGTGTTTTTGAAAGTGCGGAACGATTTCCAAGGTGCGAAGTTCGTCAAAACGGCGGCCATCAAATCTCATGCGCGCACGCTACCGCAAGCGGTTGCTCAGGTGCGCCATCCGCTAGCCGAAAAGTTCAACCGCAACTTGATAGCTGCCAACATGAGCCTGCACGCTGAGCTCAATCGGATCAGCATAGCCGCCGCCCAGCGTCATGATGGTAGGCAGCCCCAGCGCCTTGGCGTGTCCAAGGACGAAGCGATCGCGGGCCAGCATGCCAGCATGGCTGACGTTGAGGCGGCCGAGTTTGTCGGCGGCTAACGCATCGACGCCAGCTTGGTACAGCACCATGGTTGGCGCACACGCAGCAACAGCTTGATGCCAGGCTTGGGCTATTGCAGCGCCAAACGTTGCGTCGTTGCAGCCATCGTCAAGTTCAACATCAAGGCTGCTTTGCGCCTTACGAAACGGGAAGTTACGAGCGCCGTGAATCGAACAGGTAAACGCCCGTGGCTCATCGGCTAGTATGGTCGCGGTGCCATCACCTTGATGCACGTCAGCGTCGAAGATCAGTACCCGGGCGGTTGGGTCGGTTTGTATTACATAGCGCGTGGCAATCGCTAAATCGTTAAACACACAATAGCCACTGCCTCGATCGTACGCAGCGTGATGGGTGCCGCCAGCCAGATTGGCAGCAAAACCGTAGCGCAGCGCGTGCCGCGTGGCGGCCAAGGTGCCGCCTGCGGAGGCGCGGGTCCGCGCCAGCAACGCGGGCGACCAGGGCAGGCCGATGGCGCGCATCGCTCCTGCATCCAAGGTGCCGTCGAAAAACGCTTGAATATAGCTAGGCGCGTGGGCTAGCTCCAGCTCGGCAAACGACGCCAGTGGGGCTTCATGAAAACTCGCAGCCGGCACTACGCGGTTGGTTAGCTGCGTGCGCAGCGCTGCATATTTACCCATGGGAAAGCGGTGCCCTGCTGGCAACGGCACTTCATAATGATCGCTGTAGTAAATTTGCACCGCACCTGCACCTTAGCAGGCGGTCCGCGTAAGATGCCGCCATGGCTTCAACTTCTCAAAAACCGATCGCGCTGGTCACTGGTGGTGCCGGCTTTATTGGCTCGCACACGGTAGATGCCTTGATTGGGCTAGGATTTCGGGTAATCGTTGCCGACAATTTTTCGACCGGCAAACGCGAAAACTTGGCGCAATGGAGCGATGCCGCACGGTTCGGTTTTGCTGGCACGGAACCGAGTTTGGAAATTGTTACCGTGGATGTTGCGCACGGAATTTTTGCTGCGCTGGCACCGTTGACGGCATTGTACGGGCCCATTGAGCGCATCGTGCACTTGGCGGCGCAGGTGTCGGTGGTGCATTCGGTAGCCAACCCGCTCGTCGATATGCAGGTCAATTATGGCGGCACGCTGCATGTGCTGGAATACGCGCGGGCTTGTGGCGTGAAAAAAGTGGTATTTGCATCGTCGGCTGCGGTGTACGGCGATGTCATGGAGTTTCCGGTCCACGAAGAATTGCCACGCGCACCATTGTCACCCTACGGCATCGACAAGTACGCATCCGAATTAGCCTTGGCCATGTATCAACAGGTCCATGGCGTACCAACTCAAGCGTTGCGGTTTTTTAATGTGTATGGGCCACGCCAAGATCCGTCGAGCCCGTACTCCGGCGTGATTTCGATTTTTGCGAGCCGCGCCCTTGCGGGGCGTGGCCTAACAATCTTTGGTGACGGCTTACAGACGCGCGATTTTGTTTTTGTTGCCGATGTCGCCCGCGCGATTTGCGCTGCGTTGACCAACGATGCCCGGCGTGAATTCGGCGTCGCCAACGTTGGCACGGGGTACGAAATCACCGTCCGCGCATTAGCTGAAACCGTGGTGCGGTTGTGTGGTGGCACTGCAACCATCAGCCATGCTCCGACGCGGGCAGGTGAAATCGCGCGCTCGGTCGCGAATGTGGCTCGCTTGCGCGACTGGTACGGGGTGGTTGCCACCACCGAATTTGAAGCTGGCCTGCGCCGCACATTGGCGTAGCTCGTGCGGCGGAGCTCGTGCGGCGGAGCTCGTGCGGCGGCGCTCGTGCGGCGGCGCTCGTGCGGCGGCGCTCGTGCGGCGGCGCTCGTGCGGCGGCGCTCGTGCGGCGGAGCTCGTGCGGCGGAGCTCGTGCGCTGATGCTGTTGGCTACTCGATCGGTTGCGCCCTTTGCGGACGGTTGAGCTGATCATGAGGATTGATTTTTGTAGTCGCGCGACGTTTCGGTGGATTGATCATGGGCACGGCAACTCCGCCCAAAAAAACGTTGCGTGTGAGTTCGGCGTCTTGGACCGCGCCCGAGCCGTCGTCGAGCGAAATGCCGGCATTCATGGCCGCATCGGCGGTGTCATCATCGAAGATATTACGGTCAATTTGGATCAATCGCAATTTAGCGGCACCGTTGCCACCCACGCTAATACCACTTGATCCAAAGTTGCGAATTGTGTTGCCGCGAATCGTTGCGCGCTCAAAGTCTTCGGCTGCGTTGGTCGCGCGTATTTTAATACCCGCGTAGCGCGGCGCCGGCTTGCCGGGTCCGCGCAGTATGTTGCCCACGAGCGTTACGCTCCGGGCCCCATCCGCACGAATTCCGAAACTGGGTGGGTGACTCACGGTGATGTCGTTGCCTTCGATGCGGACTCGCGCGGGCGCCGAACCGGTGCCAGTACCTAGAATCATGAC
>JAGPDK010000089.1 GCA_018057605.1 Kofleriaceae bacterium
GTTGGCCATTGGGCAAATACGTATAATCCCGCCGCGACCGCACAGGGTCGAGGCTATCATAGTCAAACGTGCGCCGGCCAAGCCCATCGTGCCCCATCGCCAGGCTGCCACCCGCGGTGCGTGCGATGCCGGTGATTTTTCCAGAACCACTGGTGTACGACGAAATTTTGGAGCATGGGATAGCAAGCCCCACATTGGCCAATACCAACTAAATCGTACTGCTGATGCGCGGGAATGAGCTAAATACTAGCGATCCGCCGTACCTGCGACGCTACTGCCGAAAACGCAAACAGCCGCGAAAAACCGCGGCTGTAACGAGTATCAACGTTGAACTAAAGTTAGTCCGCTTGTAGTGCGATAGCAGTGTTTGGCGCCGTCGAACCAGCGACATTGCGCGAGACCTGATTACCGGCAGTGCCAGCCAGGTTGGTCAAGCCTAATGTCGCACCTGCGCCAGTGCCAGCGTGGGTCGGAGCGTAAGCAAAGTCGACTTGGCCAGTGCTGTACAGCGTCGCGCTGAAGCGAACTGCTGCACCCGGACCAAAAAAGCCGCCGTACTCAGCACCCTTCCATTCAATGGTCACCTTGTTGGTGCCATTGAGGCGGCAGATTTCAACGTCTTGAAGGTCGTCCCAGTAGGGTGCAACAAAGCCGTTGAGACCAACCGTTGGCAAAATGCCGTTACTGAAGCGCGCATTGTTTGGCAGGGTTGGATCAAACGACAAGAATCCGTTGGTCGAAACTTTGAAGTTCGTCACCGAGGCACCAAACAACGGGAAGTTAAACGCTGCGGTTTGGGTCGCGGTGAGCGCCTCATCGCCAAGTGGACCGCCGCTGCCATCGACGGTTTGGGGCAACAACGTGCCCGCACCGCCTGCCGAAGGGCAGATTTCAGTAAAGGCTGCTGGCGTGATGGTGTTGATGGCCAAGTTGAAGGTCCCCGTGGCGTTACCAGGATTGAGGATTTCAAAGGCAACCCAACCATCAGCCGCAGAGATCCGTAATGACTCCGCACCGGTTGGGGTATTTTGCAAATCGGCCGTAGTCAACGCAGCTTCGTTGGCGCGCAGACTAACCGCCGCAAGGTTGAAGTTGGTTGGGGTCGCAAGCACAGTGACGAGCGAACCTTTGGCAGCTTTCAAGAAATAGCGATTGGAACTGTTGGCCGCAACCGTGAGGGCTGCAAGATTGATCGGCGTGCCTGCTACTGCGGTGCCCAAATCGGTAAAGACGCGATCGGCGATCTTGAAGTTAAACAGTTTGGTGTTCGTCAAGTTTGCTGCCGTATCGGACACGCGCACCACCACGTTGAGCGCGGCGCCGCCGAGGATATTGCCTCGCAGGTCAGTGCCATTTTTGTTGAGCGTCAAATTCGCCGTTGGCCCAAAGTCAACGTCGAAACGACCAGACGAGGTCAGTTCATAGCTACGCACGTTCACGTTGCCTGCGAAAGTTGCGCTGCTGGCCGTGATCGCGGCCCAGTTCTTGGTGTTGGCGGCCACGTTTAACGTACCGAACGCCGAGTTCTGTGCGCCGTTGCCGAGCGCGGTGTTGTTGTAGTCAGTGCCATACGCAAACAGCGTTTGGGTGGCCTTGGTCAACGCCGCGGTGACAACGTAGTTGCCAGTGACACCAGGCGCATAGAACGCAACGTAATAACGACCGGCTTTGGCAAAGCGGAACCAATCGGCATCAGCGTCAGTAGACAAGTTGATGTCGTTGAACTCTGGTACTGATGATGAAGACAAACCTGCCACGGTGCCGGTGGCAACCGCACCAAGATTCGAATCGAGGATGGTGTAGTTCACAAATTCGTCGCTGGTCAGATCAAGGAACGCAATATCGCCGTCCGACGCGATGTCGAAGTAGGCCAAGCCGAGCTCGTTTGCCGTGTCGAGCGTGCCGTCGCCGTTTGGATAGGTGACGGTGGTGCCTGCGAGTGGCAAAGCTTTGGCGCGCAACGAGGTGCTCACGTAGCTGTAGTCAACGGCGCGACCGCTGTAGACCACATCTGGATCGTAAACGACCTTAACGTCGTCGGTGGTCTTCAGGCCGCCAGCGCGCACGGCTGCGTAGGCGCTGTCGGTTTCAACGCTGGACGAAGCGTATGCGCCGTTTTTCATCACGACCAGACCGCTGTAGGTCTTGAGCGATTCAGGCCGGGCGGTGGCGTCGATAATGTCGCCTTCCATGTTGGTGTACGAGTACACATCCACCTTGCCGTCGTAGTTGCCAGCGGTAATTGCCGTGGTGACAGCGGTTGGCGCTGGCATGGCTTTTTGGCTAACCGTGGCGTAGTAACAAGTGTTGGCATCGCCTGGACCGACATCGGTCTTGAGCAGCGTGCGCGAATCGGCCATGAACAACACGTAGGTGCCGGCTTTTGGCAAGAAAACTTCGCGGCCGGCCTGGTCGTTTACAACCGAAACACCTTGGCGTTGGAAACCAGCGTCGGCCAATTCGGCGTCGCCAGTAACCATCACAAAGCCCGCGACCAGGCCGCGGATACCGTCGGCTTTAACATCGAGTAGGGTTGGCGCAGCGACGGTTACAATCCATGGATCAAGGTCAGCGTCGAGCACGCCGTCACCGACGACTGCGCCGTTTTGGTCAACTTCAACGTCGCGATGCGGCGTCACGCAGCCTTTGATCACAAAGCCCTTGGCGCCAATGGCCGGGACGGTGATGCGGCCAGCAGCCACTGGATCAACATCGTCGTTTGGCTCGGCGGCTTCAGTCGCGTCCGCTGCAACGACACCCGGATCAACGCACTGGTTGTCGACCAACACCGTGCCATCTTGACAGGCCGCTGGGTCAACTTCGCAGGTGCCGTTGTCCGCGTTAAAACGGGTACCGCCGGTGCAAACCACCGTCCCGTCGGGTACGCAAGAACCGTCGACGGCCTTGGTACCCTCACCACAGTTTACGCCGTTGTCACCGCAGCTTGCCGACATTGCGGCAAGAGCGGCGCTCACGACCACTCCAAAAGTTTTGTAGAGGCTTTTCATCGGGGCGACTATCTATAGTAGCGCAGGTGCCGTCAACCCCGATTCAGCCCAAGTGCGAGGGCGTGCTGCGATGAAAAACTCAATGTGATCAACCACGCATTTTGATCAAGCGTGGAAACTCGGCGCGCGAAATGCTATCGATTAGTTCTGACATGAATCGACCGCTGGTGATAGGTGCAACATTTGCCGCTGCTATTATTGGTGCAGGCGTGTATTTGCTGTTGCAAGTGACTGCCCCGAGCAGCCCGGTGCTGATTGTAAACAGCCAGAATCAAAAGGGAAATAGCGCTGCAAGCAATGCGCCAAGTGGGCCTGCAAGCAGTGTTCGGCCGACCGGCCGCGGGCCTGGGCCCAACAACAGCACCGAGCCCGGCGCGGTGGCTGGCTCCGCCACATCAGAGCCGATCTACGAGGATCCTGAAGATCGACCCTCGATCGATGTTTTGCGTTTGGGTGACAACGATCCGCGGCTGACGGCCAGTGCTGCCTTTGACGAAGCCAATCGAGCCTACGACCGTGGCGATTTTGAAAACGCTCGGGCAATGGCCAACAAGTTGCTTACGAAAAACCCTGGCAACGTCCGGCTGATGCGCATCGTGGTGTCGTCCGGCTGCATGACCGGCGACACCTCCGAGCAAGTGGCCGCCACCTACCGCCAGTTACCACCCAATGACCGCGAACAAATGCGCGTCCGCTGCGAGCGCTACAACGTACATTTTAACGATTCGCCGAAATAGCGATCAGCCAACGCTTTACCGCAAGCTAGCGCACAGCTAGGGTCGGCGCATGGCCGCTTCGCTCATCGACAAATTAGGAAAAGACCCAATCCGCACCACGTTGGTGGCCGAGTGCTGCGATTTAATCGACACCCAAGTCAAGACCAAAGGCTTTGTCATCAAGGGTGGCTACGCCGCCGTCAAAGCAATGAAAAAGCGGTTCGTCCCCGAAGTTGTCGATGCGTTGTTGAACGAATGGCTGACCGAAATGCAGCCACATTACGATCGCTGGGCAACCAACAAACAAGCCACCTTCGCTGACTACGTAATTTCGCGGTCCGACGACGTTGCCGAAGATTTGCTCAAAGTTACCGACCGCCGCGCCGAAAAATCATCGCACGGCACCGCCAAAAAAATGTATGGCAAGATGCGCGACTCAGCGAAAAAAAACGTGGTCGAAGCAATTCCTGAGCTGGCGCGGCTGATCCAAAAACACTTAGCTGAATAAACTCGGCGTTGTAGCGCGTAGCAACTCGCGCGAAGGCCATGACTTCATCGGCGATTTTTGGGTCAACCCAATTACAGCCTCACGATGTGACACGCTTCGCTGGGCAAGCTGTCGTCGGTCATCTGTGCTGCGGCCGCTAAGTCGGCCGGCAAGGGCACGTAGCTAACGCGATACCTGGATGGCAATAGCGTTTCAATAAACGGCAACGTTGGGTAGTAGGCAAAGCGGCCACCAACCTGCAGCGCGGCAAGCATGCGCATGTAGGCCCGCGCGTAATCGGGTGCGCTTGCGTCACTCACCAGATCGGCATGCCGGAAAAACAACGAAAAACCGTGGTGCGAAATAATCGTGGCCCAACGGGCAGCCGCAAAATCAAAGCTCAACCAATCTGCGCGTTCACCCGGCGGTGCCGGATCACGATCGATGCCGCGCGCTGCGAGGCCAAGCTTGCGCACGTGTTGCACCAAACTGCCGTCGCCACAGCCGACATCGAGCAACGGCCCGACGAGTTCAACCCCAACGCCGCCGCTGGTCACGCTGCCGAAGCCCAACGCCCGTAACACCAGCTCGGGCGAATACCGAGACGCGGTGACAATGCGTTGATTGCCACCGACGATGTCAGCGAGCAAGATGACTAAGCGCCGCCGATGCGCCGCCATGGTGAACTGCGACGCATTGCCAACCAACAATTGTTCGGCTTCGGCCACCAACGCACGGATGGCAATTTCATCGATGTTGGTAAATTGATTGCGCTGCCACAGCCACCGCATCCACAACGCCGCCAACCACACCGCCGGGGCGTCGGCGAAGCGCTGCGCGGCAATCGTCAACGCTGATCCCTTCGAAGGCACGGCACCAGGCGCGGGCGTTTCAAAATCATCACTGAGCAACGTGCGCTGGGCATCGAGATCATTGGCCAACGCCGTCACGTCGACGGCACGATAGGCCGGTGCGGCATCCGGCCCCAACGGTGCGTCGATCGGCCAATTTTTCACCAGCGCTTCGAGCCGTTGTTGCAACGCGGATGGCGGATATAGCATCACCAATTCACCCATGACGCGGCTCCTGGTTCGACGCTGAGGCAGCGTCGGGCGCCCGCCCAACGTTGGCGGCCCGCGCTGCAAGCTCGAGCTGCCCAAGCACGACCGCAACCGCAGTTTCAACCCGTAAAATCGACGACGACAACCACAGCGGGGCAAAGCCACGGTCAGCAAATGATGTCAGCTCGCGGTCGATCCAGCCGCCTTCCGGCCCAATCGCGACAACCTGGGGCCGCACGGCAGCAGCGCTGTAGCCCAAAGCATCCAGCGCTGCGCCTGGGTGCGCGACCAACCGTTGGCCGAGGCCGACACGCGCCGCCGAGACTTCAAGCGCGCCGCTCGCCTGCGCAAATTCAGTGTCGAGCATCTGCATAAACCGAGGGTACACGACAAGCTGCGGCAACCGGGTATGGCCCCCTTGCTCGGCACCAAGCACACAGTCTTCGCGCAACGCGGCCAGCGCCATGCGCGGCGAGGCCAAGTACGCTTTATCAACGCGCCACGAATTGCACAACACCACGCGCCGCACGCCAAACGTTGCCAAACTTTCGACCACGCGACGAAGCACTTTAGGCCGTGGCACCGCCAATACTACCGTCAGTTCGTGCAAGCCCAGCGCGGCCCCAGCCGTCGCAGTTGCGACCAATGCCGGCGCTGCGGCGTCGCCCTCGCCTGGCAAAAACTGCACGGTCACCGAATCAGCCGCCATGGCCTGCACCACCAGCTTGCCACGTACACCGTCGATAATGCCGGCCCGGAGCGTGCTCCCCAGCGTCGGACGCAGAACCTGGAGGATATGCTCGGCCCGTCGCCCACGCAGCGTCGCCACCGCATCCGACGATAGTTCGTCGGCGTTAACAAGGACGATGTTCATAGGACACTCATGGAAAATCAGGTAACCGGCGCGACCAAGCGACGCGCGTCAGCCAAGCACATTGGCCCAATCAAATTCACGCCGGCTTGAGCATAGCGCCGTGCCGCACTCACCAACGCTGGTGCACACGCTTCACCTTGATCAACACACCACTGCGCATGCTCACACAAATACGCCAACGACATCGCCCGCCCCAACGTCATGGCAAAGCGCCGCGCACCAGCTTCGAGTTCATCGGTAGTATCAAACGTTTTGGCCGCCCAGGTCATGGCCGCAACCGCTGCAGCCGTGGCCACTTGCGCCGATTCAACAAGATTGTTGTCATGCACGGCCGCCGCCGCGCGCTTTACATCAGCTACCACCGCTTCGGGCACGCCGTCTTTACTCAACGCCCGCAGCGTGTCTAACGACAACACATTGGTGGTGCCTTCCCAAATCGGCAGCACGTTAGCGTCGGCCAACAGCCTCGGCAAACCGGTATCTTCGACGTAGCCAGCGCCGCCGCACGCTTCGATAGCTTCCTGCACCACGGCCACCACTTGTTTGCCCGTGGTCAGTTTACCGACCGGCGTTAGCACGCGCGACAACGCGGCCTCAGCCTCGTCGGCAACATTGTGTTCGGCGCGGCCGAGCAGTTCGACCATGCGAAACGCCAGCAGGAAGGCCCCCGCGTATTCGGCCTCCAACCCTGCAAGCGTATCGATGTGCAACGGCTTGTCGATCAGCATGCCGCCAAACGCCGCGCGCCGCGTGGCAAAATCTTTGGCCAGCGCGATACCGCGTCGCATCAGCCCAACCGCCGACACCGCGTTCCAGGTCCGCGTCGTGCCGAGCATCGGCGTGATTGCCCGCACGCCATCGGTCATGCTGCCAACCAAGGTCGCCGGTGTGCCGTCGAGGGCCAATTCGGCGGTCGGCACTTTACGAGTACCGAGTTTATCTTTGAGCCGATTCACCAAAATATTGCGCAAGCGGCCATCGGCATCGCGGGTTTCAACTGCAAACAGCGCCAGGCCACGGCTGCCCGCTACGCCACCTTCGGGCCGCGCCAACGTCAATGCAACTTGCGACGTGGTCGCTGAGGTGAACCACTTGGTACCGTACAAGCGCCACTGCCCGTCGGCATCCTGCCGCGCCACGGTTTCGGAGCCACTAACATCCGAGCCGCCGGTGCGCTCAGTCATCCATTGGCCCGACGTCCACATCTGCGCGGGGTCGCGGGTGGTTAAGTGCGGCACGTACGCATTGATTAGCGCTGCGTTGCCACTAGCCAACAAGGTACGGGCAGCACCGTCGGTCATCGCCAACGGGCAACTATACAAATCCAACGACGGCCCGAGCACCAACACGACCGCAAACTGATGAATCCGCGCGCCGGCGCCGTGGGTTGGTTCATACGCAGCGGCAACCATGCCGTGATGCGATGCCAGGCGTTGTGCATCTTTCCACAACGGCGAAACTTCGATGTGATCAATGCGCTGGCCCCAAGCATCCCACTGCGTGAGCACTGGTTCATTGTCGCGATCGGCTAACGACATGCCGTAATACTCGATCGCAACCTCGCCTAGTTCGCGGAGTTCGGCTTCGAGCGCGGGGCCATGCTCACCGCCACCCAGCTTGCGGCGCACGTAGCTCGCCAACACCGGGTCTTCGTCGTACGGATTGCGTAGTTGCGGCGGCCCTTGAAAAAATGCCATGGCCAAGGCTAAGCCAATTTAACGGCACGGAGTCGCTACGACACCAACAATTAGTCAACGATCAGCGGGCGCACAAACACTTCAACCCAGTTCTCATCGGCAGTTTGATCAACCACCCAGCTTGAAACCACAAGGTTGTTGCCACCAATAGCGGCCGAAGCAAAAAACCCGTACGCGCCAACGAATGGATTGTCAGCACCTGCGATGGCCGCACGCCGCCAAACATTGTCAGCTGCTTTTTGCGATACCAGCAGCTCGTGGCTGGTGGCATCTTGGTAGACCACGGTTGGGCCAACGTTGGGCGCAATAATCAAGCTCGCGTCATCGCCAACGAAGTGAAATTCCGGTTTTGGCAAACCATCCGACGTCATGCCCACAATGCGGTAACCGTTGTCGATAACTTCCGGCGTTGCGCCGGCTTTTACGTCGTAGAACATCAAGTCATCTTTGCGCGCGCTGACGTACGCAATCTTGACACCGCCAGCGGCATCCACGGCAACCGACGGTGACCAACCAGCATCGTTGCCGTCGCCAGCGCCATCGAGCACCACCGGTGCGTCAAACTTGCCGGTGCCAGGATTGAACTTCGACATCTTGAGATCGCCATTACCGCGATCATAGTAGACCACCACAGGTGCTTGATTTGGCTGACGCGCCATATCAACAAACAGCCCAAGGCCAGCTGGCAATGGATACACATCTGGGTTCTGTGGATCGGCTAGTGGGATGGGCGCGCTATCGACGACAAAGGTTTGCCAGTCCGCTGCCGAAGTTGGCACTGCAACTTGGGCTGCGGCAAAACGAACTTCGGCGCGCTCACCAGCACCATCAAGCTTGTGTGCCAAGTACGCAATACCGGGGCGACCGTCGTCGCTGCGCAGCGCCATCGACGTGTACATGCCAGCGTTCACACCAGCAATTTCGGTCAGTGGCCCGGTGCCCATGTCAACGACGTGAATTTGCCAAACATCGCCAACCTTGGCCGCAAATTTGAGCGAACCCGAGTCGCGATCAAAATAGCTGACCATCGGTGTGCCATTGTTCGCAATTTGCACGCTGGTGTACATGCCAACATCGACGCCTGGAGCTGAAATGCCGCGACGAACTTTGCTGTTTTCGACCTCGATCGGACCATCCGGCACGCCATCAACCCACTCCCATGATGCAAGCGGAATGCGACCAGGCCCCGTGACTTGAGCCATCACTAAGTCGCCGTAGGTTTGGGAGTAGCCCGACACCCACATGGTGCCGTTCACTTGCGCTGCGACATCAGAATACAAGCCGATTTTGCCTGGGACGATGTCATCACTGCACAAGCAGGTGTTCTCGATACAAAACGCAATTTCGCCGGTTGGGCACTCCGCACAGTCGGCCGCCACTTCGCACGATTGCGCGCTGGTCGAACCGCAATTGCAAGCTGGGACCAACGAACCAACGACAACGCAGCCAGCCAACAACACGACAGGGCGCAAAAGTTTAGCTACGCGACCAAACTGAATGTGACGACGGCGACCGAACAACAACATGCCGCCAACCAACAGTGCCAACACCAGATTGCCGGTGCTTGGCACGCCGCTGCTGTCACAGCTACAACCATTGTTGCTGCCTGCTTGGCCATGAAAGCCAGTTGCATTGCCGAGCGAGAACAATTCCACCGTGAGGTTGCCGGTTTCATCTTCTAAAAACGCGACCAATTCATCATTGACTAAGAGGTCTTTGAGTTGCGCACGCGACAACGACGCGGCCGCGCCAGTTTGCCATGCGGTTGCTGGCGCATCGTCGCCTGGGCGACCAAACGCGATCTTGATAGCGTCTTGCGACACTAAATCATAACCACGCACGTGCATAACATCGTCGACAATCGCAGTTTGGCTAGTCAAGAAGCGTGGGCCCACCGAGTCGATGACCACATTGATTTCGCCGGCTTCTTCGCTGGTGCGGTAGTCACCTTTAACCCGCGAGATTAAGCCAATGCTGTACTTGCCTTGCATTGCAAAGGCCTTGTCGGCGATGACCATTTTGCCGCCGGCAACAAATGGTCGCCACATGCCGCCATTGAGGTTCCAGCTGTATTCCATCGAGCGACCAGCCGAATCGAACGCTGGAGCATCGAGGGTGACGGTTGGCAACGCGCCTTTCCCTGGCGTCGCCAAGGCAGCGCCGATATCGGTAACCGACGGGGTGACCACGCTGGTCAGGGTTGGACGCAACCGAGCCGCGGGTTGCGGTCGATCACCATTAAACATATCGAGCTTGGTCACCGCTTCACCCAACGCGGGGTTGTCGCGGCCCATTTGGCGCAGCTTGGTCGAAGCGCCAAAGTTGGCGAAAATCGCAACGAATTCGTCTTCCGTGGTGACGACTTTTTTCATGCGCAAGTTTTCAAGCTTGAAGCCGGCAAACGTTGGGACATCAAACGCCGGCAGCGTGCCGAGCAGCGGCGTGATGATGTCGAAGATGGCTGGCAATTTTTGCTCAAGCTCAGCTTTGGTTTCAGCGACGAACTCGCTGTTCAACACGGTGAGCGTAACGTTTTCTTTTTTCAAGCCGACCAAGGTGGGCTTAATGCGCGCAGGCTGCCCTGGCATCTGTTCGAATTCGAGATTGATGCCAACGTTCATGGTGAGCTGCATGGTGAACGCGCGCACGTAGCGCTCGTACAAGAATGCATAAACATCAACTTCCATTTCCTTGATGCCCAAGGTCACCGATGGCGAAGCCAACGTGCCGTCGCCGATCGCAAAATCCATCGGTTTTTGCGGACGAATCACCAGCAACACAGGGTCTTTGCCGTTTTCGCTGCCAAGTTCCGCCAGCGACGGGGCAAAGATGCCAAAGGTGCCGACGTTAAGTTGCTGAACAAACGAAGTGCCGATGCCTAAGCACATCGCGCCCGACGCCACCGCATGATGACCGAAGAGGTCCAACGTGGTTTCGGAAAAGCCCATCGCGATATCGGTAGCGGTTGGATCCGGCATGCCGCGGAATTCGTTAGCCGCAACTAAGGTGAACGTGCTGCGGGTGGTGATTGGCAACGAAGCTGGCGGGGCGGCAAAGTTCGGTGCTTTAAACGGTGGCACGCACAACGCGGGTTCGCTATCGAGCGCCGCTGTCCGCGTGGTTGGATCTTCGTCGGAGTTAAAGCCAGTGATGAGGCCCAGCGTCATGCCGCCGTTGTTCAACGTCACGAAAC
The DNA here is from genome assembly GCA_018057605.1 of Kofleriaceae bacterium. Taxonomy (GTDB): domain Bacteria; phylum Myxococcota_A; class Polyangia; order Haliangiales; family Haliangiaceae; genus JABFXX01. The sequence continues at coordinate 11,037 of JAGPDK010000089.1, forward strand.
CGCCCGGCACCACGCGACTTTCCATCTTGCCTTCGGTTCCCGGCGAAATGCCGGCCAGCATTTGGCCGAGATCGGTCATGCCGGCAATACCCAGCGGATTCGGCAACAGGCTTTGGATCAAGTTGTTGATCGTTGGCGTCAGCAGTTGAATGATGAAATCACCCAAGAACGAATCCAGCACGTCAACTACGAGGTCGGCAACAAAGCTAAGCACCCCGCAGCCTGTGAAGGCCACGCCCGACAAATCGGTGCCATTGATTCGATCCAGGCGGATCCGCAGTTCGCCGGTAGCCGGGTCGATGGCGAAAGCAATATCAAGATCGGCGGTTACCGCCGTTGCAGTGATCGTCATTTGACACGTGCTAATGAAAAAATCCACGGGCACACTTGTGCCGGCGCTCAGATTGATTTTGATGTTCATCGTTTGCGCGGCAGTCACCGAGATTTGCGTACTGTTAAGCGTCAAATTAACCTTGCAACCGGGTGCGCATTGCCCTTGCGTTTCGTAGCAGTAGTCAACGCCCAGCGCTGATCCATCGGGAATACAAAACCCGTTGGCGAAGCCTTGGTTAAGTAAGCCCGGCACGATCGATGTCAATTTGGTAAAGCCGGCTTGGGTTACCCGAATCTGACCGCCACCTTCCACGGTTTGGTCGGCAGGCAGTTTGCCGCCGGGCAATGGTTCGGACGCGCAACCATTACAACCACTCGAGCCACCACAGGCACCGAAGGTGATTACAAACATCAATGAAAGAACAATATTTATAATATGTGAACGTGCAAACACGGAAGGCCTCCCCAAAGAATCGCGTCTAATACGCGGCCACGTAACACATAACGTTACTGGAAAGCAGTGCAAAAAGCGGTAGTGTTCTTTAGTAGCGCGACGCGTCAATGTGCGTGGTCTGACATTCTCCGGCCAGATTCGAGCCATCGTTTGCGGCCACGCCCCGTGATCCCGGCGATGCCGCCAGATTTCGAAACCACATGCACCACGCCGCTGCACCAAAACCGGCCAGGATCCGGCCGGCCCCCCACCGGAATCCGCGTTTCTGTATTGACAGGTCAGCCATTGGCCCGCTATCAACCGCCTCGCTTCTACACATGGGTCCGTAGCTCAGCTGGATAGAGCGCCGGGCTTCGAACCCGTAGGTCAGGCGTTCGAATCGCCTCGGACTCACCCATTAAAAGCTTCTTTGACAACTGCATCGCAACGACACAACTCTTCGGGGGCGTAGCTCAATGGTAGAGCAGCGGACTCTTAATCCGTTGGTTGACGGTTCGAGCCCGTCCGCCCCCACCACGTTTCGATGTGATACTTGCGAAGCGGGCTCGCCGGAGTAGCGGCTGCCTCGTGCTGGTGCGCCACATCGGGGCTGCGTAGGGCGGGCACCGCTACTCGCCTCCCGGCTTGCCTTGGCACCAAGCTTGGCCTAGCACGGCCCGCCTTTATGTTCAGTTCGTAAACGGCTTTGACTTTTACGTCACCGCCAAAATAACCAACGCATCTGGCACCACCAGCGTTGAGATTCCAGCTAACGGCCGGATTGGCGCGGACCTAGCGGGCGAGAACACCATCGAGTTGCGGCCCCCCAACGGTACGGCCATGGAGCGCCAGCAGTACACATTCGCAACTCGGGACAAGCGCAAAAAACGCTGTCAGGAATACGTCAACGTGCTGGGCGCGGCTGCGATTATCAAGGAAGAGATCGCCTACGGAATCGACATCAATAGCGCTGGCACGCTGTTGAGCGGAAACCGGCAGGTGAAGGTATGTCCCCAGTGGGGCTTCGAGACCAAGCAGCCACCCGATAATGTGCGTGTCAAAGGCCGTAACAACTACAGCACTACCGAGAAGTGGCTGCACTACATCGGTGAGGGCGACTGGCGCACCAGCATTGAGTCGTTGTTAGCCAAACCGCCCAACCCCGCAGATCAAGATCGCATCATGGCGTGGAACCTGGCAGTTGCGGTTTCCAAATACGACCCGAACAATCCGCGCCTCGCGGCGCTCGGGCCGCAGTTCAAAGCCGCGTGTCACAAAATCGTCGACTATTTCACGACTGGACCGTTAGCCGGGAACGCCGAAAAAAGACTGGCTTAGCAACACGTTGCGTTTATTTCCCGGCGCCTGACACGTCGGCAAAAAATCGCCCCGCGGCTTCGCTAGCTCGTTGCTAGCCGCCAAAAACTTAACCCACGCCAGCGACTTCAATTACCCTCTGCGCATGAGACAACTTTATTCAGTTTGCAGCGTGCTAGCCCTGTTTGTGGTCGCCGCCTGCGGCAGTACTGCCAACAATTCTATTGATGCGGACACCTCATGTGCGGCGGGCCAGTGGGACAATGACGGTGTTGCCGCTACCGCCTGTGTCGCGTGGACCCAGTGCGCGCCGGGACAATTTGTCGAGACCCCGGGCTCGGCAACCGCTGACCAGCGTTGCACCGCGTGCGCCGTTGGCACATTTTCCACAGCTACGAACGCCAATACATGCACCGGCTGGACCGACTGTGTCAAGGACGAGAAGGTCGCCATGGCCGGCAGCGCGACCAGCAATCGCGTTTGCGAAGCGTGCCCTGCAGGCGAGGTCTCGGTACCGCCCAACGCAACGGCCTGTCGCCCCATTGATCTTTATGTCGTGAGTTACAATTCGGCTGCGGTGCAGAAGTTCGCCATCGCTGCGAACGGAGATATGGCACCGATCAACAACCTCAAGGGTGCGGCAACTGGATTCAGCAGTCCAAGCGGCGTGACGGTTTTCAACAATGAGCTCTTCGTCGCTGATCAAGGCAACGGTTCAGTTCGGGTCTTCGCAAATGCCAGTACCGTAACCGGCGATACCGCACCGATTCGAGTGATTGCTGGTATGGCCACCACGTTGATTCAGCCGCGCGGGTTAGTGGTCTACAACAATGAGCTCTACGTGTTGGTAGC
>JAGPDK010000531.1 GCA_018057605.1 Kofleriaceae bacterium
GCTGTGTTAGGCTGCGCTCATGCACCGTTCACGTACCTACTTGTTCGCCGCAATCACCGTGACAGTTACGCTTGCTGGCTGCAAAAGCAAAGCAAAGCCGAGCCAAGCTGTTGGTTCGGGATCCGCGCAAGTTGTGCAAGCTACCGTTCCTGCGGCGGTGCAATGCCCGCCGGGTAATGCCATTGCAAACAACGTTTGTGTGCCGGCCGTGACCGCCGAAAAAATTGAAGCCGTGGCGCAACAAGCTACGCGCGTCGACGAGTTCGCCAAGTTGCTCGATAAAGCCGAGGTGTTATCGGCGCCCATTGAATTGCTCGGCGGATTTCGCCAGCTCGAGGTTTGGAAAAACCTAGTTAAGCTCAATAAAAAACTGCTCGTTGTCGACGAAGTCGCGGCTGGGCTGGACGCAGGGATCAAGGAGTTGCGCACATTAAAAATTACCGTGACCGAATCCGCGACCAAGCTCGGTGACTTGCGCGGGTTCCTTGATGGGATGATGCAGCAATCTGCGGTTGCGCAGCCGCTTGCGACGTTGCAAGCCGATATCGCGATGCGACTGCGCGGTGTGCTTGAGCCGCTTGAAGCGCAGATAACCAATGTCGCGCAATCGACGCTGGTCCCAGCCGCGCAAAAATTCACCGATGTGGCCGACATGGTAATCGGCGCATGTGCGATGGGCAAAGCGACCGGCGGCGGAGATTCGCTTAAACAATTGTGCGATCAAGCCAAGGCCGCGTTTGGGCCGGCGCAAGCATTTTTGGCTGATTTCAAGACCCAGCCGATGGCCTTGTTTACCCAACTCACGAGTACGCTGGAAACCAATTTGAGCAACTTGCTCGACGCCAAAACCCAACTTGTGCTAACCGAAGCGCAAACTCGGATTACCGCACTGTTGAAGTTGCCTGCGATGACCAGTGGCTCGGGCAGTGGCAGCGCCGGATCCGCCAACTAGTTTGTCGGACCCCATGATTGTTGTACTTGGTGAAGCAAAAATCACCGGGGCGTTGGTCGCCGAATTGGGGCAACGCGGAGCCCACGTCGTGCACGCGCCGAGTGCGGCACGCCACAGCATTGCAGCAGCTATGGCGCAGGCTACGGTTGTCGTGCTCACCGACAATGATGATTCAACCAATGTGGATTTGGCGCTGGAGTTGCGGCGTGAGCTACCAACCGTGCGGTTGGTGGTACGCTTATTCGATCACGCGCTAGGGCGTTTTTTGTCCTCGACGATGAACAAGCTCACGGTGCTCAGCTTGTCTGAATTGGCCAGCCCGCTCTTGGTGCGGGCCGTACTCGCAGCGCAAATGCCCGACGGTACTCGGCAAGCATCGCTTTCGCGTTTGGCTGCACTCACACCGCTTGCGGCGGTGCGCAATCGTAATACGGGGCAACTCATTGTGTGGCTGATCCTCGGCTTGTTCACACTGGTGGTGCCGTTTGCTTTGTACTTCATGTACGCGTTGAAAATTCGATTTCTCGACGCCCTGTACTTTGTCTGGACCACCATCATGACGGTGGGCTACGGCGATATTTCATTGCGCGAGGCTAGTGCCGTCGCCAAAGTTATGGGCATGGTGTTGATGTTTGCAGGGGCCACGTTTATGGCCATCCTGTTTGCGCTAATTACCGGGTGGTTTATTGGGCGGCGACTTAATGCGGTCACCGGGCGCGTGCAAGTTCACGCTCGCAATCATGTCGTCATCGCTGGCGGTGGCAACGTAGGCTATCGGGTGGCGGTCGCTTTGCGCCAGCATAATTTTGCGGTGGTTGTCATTGAGGCGAATCCGCATGCACAACATGCGGAGGCGTTGCGCAGCCAAGGCTGTCATGTGATTTTGGCCGACGCGAGCGAGGCGCAAACCCTGCGGCTGGCGGGCGTGGTCCATGCTCGCACCGTGGTGGCGCTCACCGATGCCGACGCGGTAAATTTGCAGGTCGGGTTGGTTGCCGCCGCACTCAATCCTTCTGCAGCGCAAGTCATGCGGCTTGAATCGGCGGCGTTGTCGGCGCACGTTAGCGGTGCCGCGCTCGCCACCGCAATTTCGCCTGTGTCGATTGCCGTCGGTGAGTTTGCTAATGCCGCAATGGGTGCCGAGCAAGCTTGATGCGCGCGACGCAGGTGCAGCGGGCTTGGTCGCGACGCGCGTCGCGCCTGCGCCCACGCTTATTGTGTCACCCGTGAAATTTGCACAGGGTGTTGGTGATGCATGGCCAGCGTCATGGTTTGTTCATTGGTCCGCGCACCACTCCAGTAAACCACCGCGCCATACTTCATCAGGCCCGCTGGTGTGATCACGAGTTCGTGTTGCTCGGTTGCAGTGCGAGTGTTGACTTGTGATGCCCAGGCCACCAACTCGGAGCAATAAAATGCTTCGGGGTTATCAAAGCCAAGCATGCCGGCGTCATCAAACGGTTTGCCCAGTTGTTCGCGGGCCCGGCTTAACGATACGGCGCGTTGGGCCGGTGACATGCCGGCGGGCCGCACCACGGCGACATAGTGGTTGCGTGCCAGAAATTCGGTGAGCGCGATTTCGCGCACGCCACTGCCAACCGATTCGATTACGGTATTGTGTTCGGCGTCGTACAGCGCAGCGTGCGAAAAATCTTCACCCCGCGTCAGCACCGCGATGGCGTCGCCCACTAAGTAGTACGACCGCGACAAAATCCAATCACCTGACTGTGCTTGTTGGGCGATTTCATCGGTCCACAACTGTGATACCGCGGCATCGACGCTTTGGTTTTCCGGGCGTTTGACCAGCGCCGATTTGGGGTCACATGCGGTGCCAAGCATCAGTAAGGCGGCGGCGGCAATCAGGCGTAGCGTGTTCATGGCCGGACCTATTTCAAGATCCGAGCCGCACGTAGACTACTGTAATTTCATATAGTTAAATCGATGGCCGTTGATGAAAAACTATCACCTACGTGTAGTCTTATCAAAGCGCCACCACAACAGCGTCGGTGATGGTGACAGGTTTTAACCGGTGGCGAGGTGTCATCGGTGGTAGCAGGGCGTGGCCGGCGGGCCGGTCCCTCGCACGAGACGCCGCTAGTTGCCGGCGAGCAGCTCGGTTGCCATACCCCAGCGAATCCCGCGGTCGCACACCGTGAATGCGGTGGCCTGTGCGGCTTTGACAGCGGCCTGCAAAATAGCGGTGCCGCCGGCGATCACATCGGCGCGCTGCGCAACCATGCCAGGCCAGGTTTTGCGTTCACTCACACTGGCGGAGCTAATGCGTTGGCAGATGTTTTCAAGTTGCGCGGGTGTAAACGTTACGCCGGTCACCCGGTCGGCGCTGTAGGTGCTCAGCTGCAAATGAATCGCCGCTAAGGTGGTGGCTGTGCCAGCCGTGCCGATCATCGCAAGACCTTGCGGCAGGTGCAGTGCACCGAGCGCGGTGGCCAAGAATGTATCCAATGCAGCGACCTCAGCTTGTAGCGGCGGATCACTTTTGAGAAATCGTTCCGTCATGCGCACTGCACCGACCGGCACGCTCACCGCCAATTCGATGTTGCTGCCGTCGGTAACGATGAACTCGGTGGAGCCGCCGCCGACATCCACGACGATGTAGCGCTGCCCTTGGAGTTGCGGCAACCCACCGCGCACCGACGCTGCCGCCAACGCAGCTTCGCGATCCCCGGCAATAACTTGCAGCGGTGCGCGCAGGATTGCCTGCGCAGGCCCGACGAACTCCTGCGCATTGCGGGCTTCGCGCATGGCCTGGGTCGCAATCACCGTCGGTATCTCGACTTCGTAGTGATCGAGCAACGCGCGATATTCGTGGCAAATCGCCAAACTGTCGGCCATCGAACCAACCGCTAGCTCGCCGCTGGCATCAAGCCCTTTGCCTAAACGCCCAAAGCGACATTCATCGACAATAGCCACAATGCTGCTATCGGCGCCCTGTTCGGCAATCAGCAGCAGCAAGGTGTTGGTCCCAATATCAATGACGCCGATGCGTTGATTCACGAGTGGAGGCTAGCAGGACTCGCAGCGGG
>JAGPDK010000090.1 GCA_018057605.1 Kofleriaceae bacterium
GCTTTTGTCCTCGGCAACCCCGCGGCCCTTGTAGTACAGAATCCCAAGTTCGTGACATGCGGTGCTTACCGCTGGGCACTGTTTGGAAAATAGTGTGAAGGCTTGGGTGAAAAGTTGTTTGGCTTGGTTCGCATCGGCCGGGCCACCGGCACCTTGTTGCGCCATTTCACCGCCGCGTGCACAGGCGGCGGCAGCACCGCGTTCACAGGCAAGACCGAAGTGCTTACGGGCCACATCGGGATGATTGTTGCGTTGCGCAAGTTCAGCTGCCGCGACGCATGCTTCGAGCGAGCCTAACGCGCACGCGCGATCATAAAAGACGGCGGCTTGCGCTAGGTCTTGCGCAATCGAGCGGCCCCGCGCGTAGAGGAATCCCAACGCTTCGCACGACGCTGCGTGGTTGCCGGTGCAACCGAGGTCGAGCAACGTGATGCCTTCGCTGGCCGCAGCCCGCGGGATTTTACCTTCGAGGATTTCGATCGCGCGATGATATTTTTCGTCGGCTGATAGTTTGCGTGCCGGCTTTTTGACGCATGCGCCTTGCGCAGGATTCCAGAATTGATTGGCACCACATTGCCGATCAATGGCTGCTGCCGGTCTGGCCAGGGCCCAGGTTGTTAAAATGCTAAGTGCGACAAGATACCGAAACGAACTCACCATACATACGAAACGTTACTACGTTCGGCCGCCGGAAAGCGGTATCACGCAGCGAAAGCCCACTTCAGGATCCGATGCGTTCGCCATGACCTTGACCCGGGCGTGGATGCTGGCGTGCCAGCCCGCCTTGGGGCCCACTGCGAACGACGCGCCGCGTACCACCCGCGCTTGGGCCGCGCCCGGCCAGGCCGTCGAGGTCCACTCCGACAGCGAGCCCAACATGTTGCACAAGCCTTGCGCCGAACAGTCCTTGGCGGCGGCAGCAGGTTGGTTAAGTAAGATCGCACGGGCTGGATCGTTGGGCGTGGTCCGCGCTGCAATGTCCCATTCGATTTCGGTTGGCAGCCGGCCATTGAGCGATGTGCAGGCTGCTTGCGCTTGGTTTGCGGTGAGCCCGCGCATCGGCGCATCGGCGGCATCGCTGGCGAATGGTAATGCTGCAAAGCCGGGATCGTCGACGATTTTTGCATCGCGCATCATTTGTCGCGACATCTCGGTTGGCATCATCGCAAAGCCTTGCACCACCACTGTCGCGCTTGGCAGATAGGGCACGGCTTTGTTGGATGGGTGGCTGCTTTGGCCCACCTGATATTCGCCGGGCATGAAAACCAGCCAGTTGCGGCGGGTATCATCGGCGGGCAGGGCGGCGAGTTCTGCTGGCAGGGTTTTAGTAACCGCAGCGTCGATTATCGTTGGCGCATCAGGTGTCGGCACTGGCGCTGGCGCATCGACGACAACGCGGTCAGTCGTGGGCGCCGCGATCACGGCTGTGGCGGGTTGGCGCGGCCACCATACAAAGCCGGCGACTGCAGCGACGGCGACAACGCTCGCGCCCAGCACTAAAGGCATGCGGCGTTTCGCCAATGCCGGCGTAAGCTTACCCAACGCTGCCGGCGCACCAGCACTGGCCGCGGCCTGGGCCCCGGAGACCAGTGCTGCAGGTCGTTGGTGCACGGCAATGGTCGGTTCCACCGGCGCTGGCACGGCGCGTGGCGCTACCGTGTGGGGCGTGGGGATGTGCGGCGTCACGGTTGGTGCCGTGCCCGCGGCGTCAGCGTCGACTGTCGCCGAATTGCCCATCGCAAGATTGCGTTTGGGCACAAACGCCGGCACTTGCATGCTGCTCGTTGTTAGTAGGCCGATTTCGCGTAGCCGTTCGCGCATGGCGTCAGCATCGGCGGGGCGTTGGCTAGGGTCGCTTAGCAGGCATTGATCAATTAACGCATAGAGCGCCGCCGGTAAGCCGGGGCGCGCTTCGGGCAGTGGCGTGAAGCGTCGGTCGATAATCTTCATCAGCACTTCATTCATCGTGTCACCGGCAAACGGCGAGATGCCGGTCAGCATTTCATAGCCAATGACGCCCATGGCGTAGATGTCGGTCCATGGGCCGATACTGCCGCGGGCGCCGCCAACTTGCTCGGGCGCCATATATCCAGGCGTGCCCATGATAGCGCCTGAATGCGTGAGGTCAGAGTCGCGACTTTTGACGCGCGCGATACCAAAATCGAGCAGTTTGGGTATTTCGCCGTCGTCGTTGGTCGCAATGAATATATTTTCGGGTTTTAGATCACGGTGGACGATCCCGGCGCGGTGGGCGGCCGAAAGCCCACGCAGCGCGCCATCGAGAATCATGGCAAAGCGTGGCAGCGGAATCGTATGTTCGCCGCTTGCGATTTCGCTGCGTAGGCCGTGGCCCTGCAAAAACTCCATGACCAAATACATGGCGCCGTCCGCTTCGCTGCCAAAGTCGTAAATGCTTGCGACGTGAGCTGTGCGCAGGGCCCCGACCGCAGCGGCTTCGCGCACAAATCGCGCGCGCGCAGCGTCGGAGTTTTCCAGCGCTGCGTTCATGACTTTGATCGCTACGTTGGCTTTGGTGTCGGGGTTGATGGCGCGATACACGGCACCCATCCCGCCAACCCCCAATAATCCTTCCACGCGATATTTACCGATGGTTTGGCTGCGCAATAAGACGGCTTCGTCTTTAGGACAACGTTTCCAATCACTCGGGTAATCGGCTCGACAAACTGGGCAAAACACCTACGCAGTATCGCGTGAGCGCGATGTAGGCACCAAGGCCATTGGCACATTTTGCCGGCAAACCGGTACCACCCCTTCCGTTGTCCAACACGCGTGAGTACCATCAGCGCCATGTCGGCCGCATTGCATCGCAGGCTTGCCAAGTGGACGCTGCGCTACGGCCATCGCGTCGCGCTACGAACCGCGCATATGCGGGGCCTGGCGCTAGTTGCGCTAGGTGTTGCATTGCACGCAACCAGCGTGCGCGCCGAGGTGGCGCCGCAGGCGGCGGCTGCGGCGGATAATCTCGGTGATGCGCGGGCCGCGCATGCGCAGGCCTGCCGTGAGCAACTGCCAAGTTGTGATTGGCTTGATACGCTCAGTCCTTTGGAGCGCGCGTCGGTTACGCGTGCGCTCGCTGCGCGGCATCTCGAAGTCGACAATACGCCGTGGAACAAAGTAATCGATGATATCGACGTGTTCGTCGAACCGGTGTTTGTCGAAGGCGGTCGCTATGTGCGGCTGCTAAATATGTTTCATGTCGAAAGCAAAGAGCCGGTGGTGGCCCGCGAAATGCTGATCGACCCCGGCGAGCCCTGGGATCAGTTGCGCATTGAAGAAAGCGCGCGACGGCTACGCGATCCATTGTTTTCATCGGTGGCGGTGGTGATTCCGATCAAGCGTGCCGATGTTGGCCATGTTGGGGTGCTGGTTGTGACCCGTGATATCTGGAGCTTTCGCTTCAACACGTTGTACCGCGTGCAAAATAATCAGCTGACGAATTTGTCGTTTTCGTTGTCGGAACAAAACTTTCTCGGCCGACGCAAGATTGTCGCGTTCGACTTCAACATGACCCAAGACCAAGTGGCGATTGGCCCGCAGTATATCGATCGCAACGTGATGGGCAAACGCTTGCGGCTTAATGCCACGGTGAACTCCATTTTTGCCCGCGGGCCGCTGCTCGATTCCTTCGCGTTTCGCTCGGAAGGCACGCAAAGTCAGATCGATTTGAGTCGGCCACTTTGGTCCTTGGCCTCGAAATGGGGGTACGGCGTTTCGGTTTCACATCGCAACTCGATTGAACGCTTGTTCAAGGGGACGTCGCTACGCACCTTTGATGCGCCGAGTACGCCCGATGACGATCTGTTGCCGTGGGCCTACCGCCAGCGTCGCTTCAATTCAACGCTGTCGGTGCAACGCCAGCTCGGTGCTGCGGTCAAACACCGTTTTACGATGGGGCACTCGATTGAGTCGCAGCGGCCGCGGGTGTTAAGCGATTTCGTCGGTGACGCCGCGCAACTCGCCGACTTTCAGGTCGGCGTGCTGCCGCGTTCGGAACTCAACTCAGTGTTGTTTGCGACCTATAATACGTTCACGCCAAACTACCGCACTCTCCACAACATCGACACCTACGACTTATCCGAAGACCTACAGTTTGGGCCAAACCTAACGATGTCCATCGGTGTTTCGCCAACGTTGCTTGGGTCAAGCGCGACGTTTGTGCGCGGCAAGGTTGACGCCTCGTGGACGGAACCTTGGTGTCATGACGGTTACGTGCAAGCCAATGTTGGCGCGTTTACCCGCCGCCAAGCCGGCGATTACATCGACAATACCGCCGACGCCACGCTGCGGGTGGTGGGGCCGTCGATCAAGCTGGGGCGTATCGTCACGCGGTTGCGGTTGGCCACCCGGTGGAACGATACCCAAAACCGCTTTTATACGGTGGGTTCCGAAAGCGGCTTGCGTGGTTTTCGCGTCAGCGAATTTAACGGCCAGCGTTTGATGTCATTTCAGATTGAAGCGCGGTCGAAGCCGTTGCGTTACTCGGCGTTTCGCGCCGGCGGTGTGCTGTTTTATGAACTTGGTGGCTCAGCCGATGCGTTCGCTGCGCTGCCGCTTCATCAAGATGCCGGTGTTGGCTTGCGGTTTCTGACCCCTCAAACTTCACGTGAATTGGTGCGTTTCGATTTTGCCTTTCCGTTTGACGGCGTGAACCGCGGGCGGCCGCAGTTCATCGCCGGTTTTGGTTCCGACTTCTAAGCAGCGTTACTTCACGTCGTTAACGCGCTGGGGCGAGGATCTGGGCGGCTACGTCGGTAGATACGCTGACGGCCCACCGGGGAAGCGGGCAAGCAGGCAAGCGGGTAAGTTTCTTGAACGTTCGCCCTGTGGCGGGCAGTGCTGAGCAGAGTGGCGTAGAATGCGGACAGGTGAACGGTCGGCTCACTGCGGCTCCGGTGGGGGCGACGCGGAGGTTGAACGATGGCGCTGCGGCTGGCCGCGCGGCCGCGGAGGTTGGTGCTTGCACCTAGCCTGATGCGCCGCCGCCGCGTCGCGGGTTGGGTGCGGGACTTGATAGCGAAGCTTGGCATTTCTCGAAGTTCACGATCGGCTTCAGGGGCGGCGGGTGAATCTGGGACTTGAATGGGCGATAGTTGTCGACCCCGCTATTGATTGGCATCAGCGTCGCGCGGGATTGTACGTCCGGATTTCGGACTTAAATTTGATGTAAAAAGAACAAGAATCTTCGATTTGTGTCGACGTGATTTCTTAGGCGAAAATCTTCGCGTTAACGACTGGCATGCAAAACGGTTTTGCAACGCGGCCACGTGCGCGGCAAGGACCGGTAGGTTGCATTGGTGAATTTCTTACGTGAGGGAGTGCGAGTTGCTCGCAAGCTGGCGGAACTGGCGCTGGTCTACGAGCAATTGCGACTTGGCGCGTTGTCGTATTCGCAAGCCCGGGCGATTACGCGGGTGGCTACGGCTGAAAAGAAGGAACTCTGGAGCGCCTACGCCAATCGCATGCCGGCGTTGCAACTCGATAAGGTACTGCCCCGCGATGAAGCGGCGATTGTTTGGGCGGCGCTCAACGCTGCGTCCGCGAAAGCAGGTGCAGCACCGACTCCCGCAGAACATTCGCCCCATAAACCGCCGACCGCAAAAGCTCCAACGTCTACCGACCGTGGCCGGCAGCGAGCCGATGGGTTTATGGACATTGTTCAGGATCGCATGCGTGGAAACCGACCCCAACGCACTCCAGTTAAAATCATCATTGCCGTGCCGCACGACGGCTTGCACGGTTCATCGGAACCGGCGGACCTTGCCATGATGACCGACGGCGAAGTCATCGCGCTATTCACCGCGCGACGCTTTTGCTGCGACGCTGGCGTGGTGGTTGCCCACGTTGACGCGCAAGGTGAGCCGCTCTCTGTTGGTCGCAAAACTCGGACCATTCCAGCCGCAATCAAGCGGGCATTGCTGCTGCGCGACCTAACCTCGGGTTGTTATGTAGTACTCACCATACCCTGCTGCACGAAGGCGGCTGCCGCCCAAATTTGGAGCGACCGGCGAACGCTGGGCTCGGGGGCGACGCAAACGGTGCCAATGGCTGGAATTTTTTCGATCATCGCAACCGTCTCATCGACGTGCAATCAGCTCGCTCAACACTAAGTAACGTGGGTGCGCGACAGTGTCTCGCTGCGTTACACGATGCGGCGCTCGCCATTACGGCCAACACCACCGCATCAAAATGGACTGGCGAACTGATCGACTACGCGAGGTGCATCGACTATTTGGTGTGACGCGCGGCGGTCGAGCAAATGGTCAACACCAGGGACTCCAATACCAGGGATTTTGGCGTTGGCAAACCTGCGGAATGATCGTCGAAAATGTGACGCATGCTCAGCGGGCCCGGCCCTTGTATAATCCAGCCAATTGGGAGCGCACCAGCGAACGCTGGGCGCGGGCCCGTCCAGCAGCGTTGACGCTTAGTCAAAGCGATGCTGGTTAGTTAGCGCAGTTGGCGGCGTTGCAACGGATGGCCGGCGCTGCCACTACCTGAATCGTTTGCTGGGCTGTTGCCTACGATATCGCTCTCGGTCGGCGGCAGGGTCGCAGCGCGGCCCACGGTGATACGCAATTCAACGCCAAATTCATCGCGAAATAAGTCAGCCTTACGGGTGAGCTGGGCGTCATCGCGAGTGGGCCCATCGCGGACGATCAAGTCGAGCACGACAACATTACCCATGCGGGTCGCCACAATGTCAGTGACCCGTCGTCGGTGTTCGCTATCGATGCCGTCGGCAACGCGTAGCAACGCGGCCAGCCGCCGAGTAGTGGTGCGTTGCTCTTTCGTCAGTGGCGCTTCGTTGATCAGTTTGCGGCAGTCGGCAGCGCTTTTGCGGTGACAACGCACTGACAACGCCACAATTTCGCGTTCGATATCGCCCAGGCCGGGCAGGCGGCCCCAGCGAATCATATATTCACTGTGTTTATGATGGCCACGCGGGCTCACCACTTCGCCGATGTCATGCAAGATCGCCGCAACCTCGAGGAGCACGCAGTATTCTGGGCCAAGCTGGTGAATATCGCGCAGCTGCTCAAATAGTTGGCGCGCTAGCCGGCGCACTTGATCACCGTGGGTGGTGTCGTGATCGACACGATTAGCAAACGCGCGGGCGGCCGTGAGCAACGCTTTGTCTGTGGCGTTGTCGGTTTTCGCTTTTGCTTCGCGCACGGTTTCCGCTAGCTCGATGAGCACGGCTTCACGCACGCCGACGCCCGGCGCAAGGAAACGCGTAATGCCGAGTTGTCGGCCGACCGTCGCAAATACCAACGCCGCAACGCCCAACACTTCGGCGCGATCGCGGCGTACGTTAAACAGTGCCATGCGTTGTTCGATGCCAGCCTCGGTAATGCTAGGCAGCGCGCGCTCCAGCGCAGCGAGTTCGAACCCTGGCGTGGTAACAAAACTACCAGATGTACTTGAGGCCAGCGTATCGCCCAAGATTTTCGCCAAGGCATCCGCGTTGCCGCCGGTCACGGCCGCAATGCCGACGTCGGGTTGGCGGCCAATGGTTTGTAGCAATGTCGCGGCATACCGCCGGACCATGCCTGCTTCGGCGTCGTTCATCGCGCCGGTGATGCCAAAGCTTTCGATCAGCCGTACCGTACCGATCGGCAACGAAGTGCCGCGCCAGGCCGAACCTTGGCGAACATTGATCTCGAGGCTGCCACCGCCAAGATCGAGAATGCACTTGGGTTGCGGCTTGCCTAAAAATATGGTGGTGACCGCTTTTCGAACCAGCCGCGCTTCTTCGGTGCCGTCGATGATTTCGAGTTCAATGCCGGCTTCGTGATACAGCCGATGTAATAATACATCGCGGTTGCTCGCGTCGCGCACTGCGCTGGTTGCGACCGCGCGATACGTAGATACCCCGAAGTGGTCAAATCGTTCGCGAAAATGCCGGAATGCGCCGACCGCTTCGTCGATGGTGGCAGGATCTAGTTCGCCACGCGTAAACGCACCGCGGCCGAGGCGTACGGCCACTCGTTCGGCTTCTACGCGGTCCAACGTCTCGCCGTCTTGCCGAGCAATGACGACTCGAATCGCGTTGGAACCGGCGTCAATGGCGCCCAGCATTGTGGTCACGTCGGGAAGCTAACACGATATCAACGCGATCTCGGGCTGCTAACTCATGCGCTTTGACAATGTCGTGCTCGGCGTTGTTGGTGCGAGGCAAGGCACCCGCCGCGAAGCGACGGCCTAATATGTGTAACGCAGATACAGCCGGGCATCGATCGCGGTCGACGCGTTGAACTGGGTAAACAGCCAGCCGTCGCCGCCGAGCCCGAGTGCGTAATGCCGATTCTCTAATTGATATTCGACGCCGGCACCGGCCAAAAACGCAACGGAGTTGCGCTGCCCTGGGTCGATGACGCCAACTCGTTCAAGCAGGTTGGTTGACACCCTGGCAACACCGAGGCCGCCGTTGAGATACAGCGCAACCGGGCCTACTTGGCCGCCAATTCGGGCGATTGCGCCGCCACGATATAATTGGTGGTATTCGTTGTCGGGAGGCGCTGGCAGCGTGGAGCGTTGCGTGGCGAGGCTGGCGACCGCACCAATCGAGAACCACGAAAATAAGTCGTAGCCAATCCGCAAGGTCACGGTTGGCCCAATGGCAAGCGTCGATTTCGGCTTGAGCAACCCAACGCCGCCGAGGCCTGCTTCGCTAAAAAAGCCGTGGGCTTTGGTACCGGCCGCCGCTGGGCCAACTGACGTTGCGCACACCGAACAGGACCAGAGGGCCAGCGCCGCAAGCCTGACGCGAGATTGACGTGAGACAAAAAACATAACTACATTCCAGCCGGCATGTACTGCGCAGGCATAAATACGGTGAGTTGATCCATTGGGGCACCGAGTAACATTTTGTGCAATACACCACGGTCGTCCTGCAGCCGGACGACGTATTTGAGTGTCATTGGCACGCCAGAATTTAGCCCGATATCTAGCCGCGTCATGTGGGCCAAGGCTACGCGTGGCACCGGATCGCCCACGGGGACTGACATCGAGTTAGGATCCATTGGATCTGGAATCGACATCACCTGAATGCTTTCGTCGTCTTCGTTGTTTACCAAGACCGCGCGAATCGGTGGTTGGTTCGCACGGGTAATCAATTCCAAGTCGATCGCGGCCTCAAGGATTTGGTCATCACGGAACAGCCCACTGATGGTGGATTTCGCAGGCACGGTGATCGGCGTGTTGCCTAGCAGCGACGGCGTCGGCGGTGCTTCGCGCTCCTCTGACACAATTGCTGACGGATCGTAGTAAAAACGATCGTTGCCACCGTTGAGCGTCACCATGGCATTGGCCGGTTTGTCGCTTGGGTTGGTTAAGGTCCATTCGACGGAAATTCGCAAATCGTCAAGCCGAATGTAAGGCACCTCGGTGCCCAGCTCCGCAGCTAAGGCGTCGCGGATTGTGCGATCTGCTGCGGTCTCGAGCTTGATCGGCAACAAGATTGTACTCGACGCTGCGACGGGTTCCATGGTCATGGGATCGACCAAGCCTCCTTCGAGTGGGGCGGCTGGCTCCAAGTATTGGGGGTCAGCTTGGCAGGCACCGACTGCGGCCAAACAACTTGCGAGCGCAATACGTGCAACATTGGCCATGACTAGCCTCCTTGATTGAAGATAATTGGATAGGTCACAATCGCACCGCCCTTAGCGGGAAACCGTAGCCGCGCCACGTTACTCTTGATACAAGATTCAACTTCACTGTTGCGTAAGCTGCTGCCACCGTCGATGCGCGTGCTCTTGACCGTGCCATCGGCGGCAATGGTGAAGCCCACGACTAGCTTGCCTCCGAGGTTTGGCGTTCGGTTGAGCTCTTTTTGGTAACAGGCTTTGAACACACCGGAGCGCGCTCGCATAACTTTGTCGATTTCGTCGCGCGATAAGCCGGAGAAATCGCCGCTCGCTTCGCCAACCTTAACGGCGACTTCTTTGGGCGCAATGCCGTTGCCGCCGGTGCCTTTGGCGGTGCGGGTTTCGCCGGTATCGATCGGGCCTTTTTTGGTTACGTAATCACCGTCGACATTGCCGCCACCGCCTTGGCCTTTACCTTTGGAGCCACGCGTTGTCCCGGTGCCATCAACGCCATCGCCAGCGCCGGTGCCTGTGCCAGGACCAAATCCAAGTCCGCCGGGGCGCAAGGTATCACCGCGTACACCGGTGAAATTTCCGAGCGGAATTTTGGTGTTGATATTGATGATGTTATCGAGGGTCTTGCGATTCTTGTCGGTGAACAAGCCGATGCGAGGCGGTGCCGGTTTTTCATCTTCACGTGCGTTAGGGTCGCGCGCTCGCTCAACGTCGCCGGCCCCACCCGCAGCGCCCTCAGGGTTTTTCGCTGCTGACTTCACTTTTTTTACTTCGCCGTCTTTGGGGGCGGCTTCGGCGGCACCTTTTTCCGGTGGCGGGGGGTCTTTCGGTGGTTCTTCGATTTGCGGCGCCAACCGGGTTACCAAATATTCACCGGTGAGGGAGCGTTGCCCCGGCCAAACCATCGCGTCAGAGTTGTCGAATTGATACGCGATGAACAGCATTGCTACATGCAACAGCATCGAAAATGCCGCTGCTGGCAAGAGCAACCCAGGATCGCGCCACGGCGATTTGGGAATTGGGTCACTCGGCACAAATTGAAAGAAGACTTTGTATTTGCCGGAGCCGTCGAGATCAACGAGGCCCCAATCTTTGCCGCCAATCGGGGTCGCGCGGAAGCCGGCCATGACTTCGCCTTCGCCGCCCCGCCGCACGAATTCGGCGACATCGCGTTCGACGCCGTCGATACAGATCGTGCCGCCCATGTGTTCGCCGAGGGTCAACAAATAGCCGCGGTTGCCGGGGCGGACGATGGCGAAATCGAGAGGTAATGCGAGTTCAGGGGTTACAAATGTTGCCTTGTCAGCGTCGCCTAGCGTGATCGACGCCGGCGTGTTGAGCACGACATCATGCATAACCTCGTCGTGCCAAACGAACGCGGCGCGCAACTTTACTTGCCCGGGTGTGGCAGCACTGCTCATAAGGCCTCGTCATCAATCGAGCGCACCATGCTCGGCACGAACGATCGTTTTTCGAGGCTGGCGCGCTCCAACTCTTCGTTGGCGCGCTCAAGAAAATACAGTAACTGCGGCGTGCGCAAGCGACCCGCGATGTCGAGCCCCGTGAAGTCAAAGACTTTGGGTTTACCACTGTTTCCAGAATTATTGCCGCTGCCTGGCTTGGCAGCACTGCCGCTGGCCGTCGCCCCACTTTTTATCGGGTTGGTTTTTTTGTCACTCTTGTCACTCTTGTCACTCGGTTGAGCATGCACCCGGGCCGGGCCAGTCAGCAACATTGCACCGATAACCATGAGGCCCACAACACGCGCAACGACAAGGCCCATTCGACCAGCGGTTCCCATGCGTTGATGGTACCGCGAAGTGCAGCGAAATGCCGGTCGATTCATCACTTGAGCTCCTTGCGCTTCTCTTCGGCGGCGGCGCGTTTGCTGTGGCCCGACGGGGCTTCGCTCAAATACCGTTCCAGGTCGGCCTTGCCCCCGACGGTATCTTGCAGGAAATCGATTTTGAGCAGCGCAACATTAAATAGTGCGTCGGCCCGCGCTTCACTGCGGGTGCTCGCACGCTTGACTACATTGTCCCACGCGATTTTGGCCGCAGGGAAATTCTTGAGTCCGCGTTCCGCCACCCCGAGTGACACTTGGGCACCAAAATCATCCGTGCGTTTTTCGAGAATCTTTTCGAGTTCAACTTTGGCGCGGGCGTAGTCGCCAGCGTCGAGCAGCACGGTTGCTTTGTTGTAGCGAGCGTCAGTGTATCGCGGATCCAGCGACGCGGCGTAGTCGAACCGATCGAACGCCTCTTGGCCGCGGCCTTGGCGCAACGCCAGCAGCGCCAACGCGTTATACGCCGCGGGTTCTTTGGCATCGAGTTCAATTGCCTTGGCTAACACCAGCGAAGCCAAGTCATAACGTTTTTGTTCAAGGTAGATCATGCCAAGTTCGGTGTAGATGCGTGCCGATGCGCCACTGGTGCGAATCACGTCGCGCAGGCCTTCGACGGCTTCTTCGAATTTGCCAGCGTCGCGCAACAGCGACGCCATGCGCGCGGCCGCATCACGGCGCAGGGTGGCATCATCGTCGGCATCGGCTAGCACGGCTTGATAGTCAGCTTTGGCGTCGCCGACTTTGCCTAACCGCCGTTGCGCTTCGGCGCGCGCCAGTCGCGAACTCACGTTGTGACTGTTGATGCCAAGCGACTTGCTGAAGGCCGCCACGGCGGTGGCGTCGTCGCCAGCTTCAACGGCCAGAAAACCTAGATTGTGCCAGGCCTCCCACAGTTGGTCATCAATGGCCAGCGCAGCGTCAAACCGAGATTTAGCCGTGGCAACACCTTCGGGGCCGCCGACGCGCAAGGCTCGTAATCCCGCTTCAAATTGTTTGACTGCGCCGGCTTTGACCGGAGCTCGGACAACTTCGTCGGATCCCGATTTGCTATTGGTGCGGCGCGTCTTGCCTGTGGTGCCACCGCACCCGCTTGCAGCGAGCGTCGCGGGTGCAGCCGCCAACAGCAGCATTACCAGCCAGGCGTTGGTTGATTTTATCATCGCGCCACCTCGGTCATCAGCTCAACTGCGATCGGCTTATCGGCGACGCGCGCTTTGCCCCGGGCTTCGCGTTCCGGCGGAAACTTGTCCGAGGCTAATCGGCCTAACGCTTCGCGAATCTTGACGGTGTATTGATCGTACACTTGCAGTTGAATTGCTTTTTGATAGCCGTCGGTGAATCGCTCGACGGCTTTGTCTTGGATTTGCACCACATACATATCCAATGCTTCCCGATACGCTGCTTGCTCCGCTTCGGTGAGGCCGTTGGGGGTTGCCGCGGTCACGAGCGATTCGGCGAACCCGTCATAGACTTGCCCGGACCGGAACAGCGCGGCGGTGGCCCATTTGGCGTCGCCGTATTCGACGACGTTGATGTAGATTTTCTGGGCCGCTTCGAGCAATTGGCCTTTTTTCTTGAGCGCTTTGTCGAGGGCGGCGG
Source organism: Kofleriaceae bacterium (assembly GCA_018057605.1). Lineage (GTDB taxonomy): Bacteria > Myxococcota_A > Polyangia > Haliangiales > Haliangiaceae > JABFXX01. The sequence goes on from JAGPDK010000090.1 coordinate 13,069, forward strand.
GCTTCACGTCGAGACTCACCACTTCGAATTCGCGGAACACCAGCTCGCCTTCGTTGTAGCGGGCTTCGGCCGCCCAGGCCTTGGCCTCATTTTTTTCCTTGCCACTGGCGCGTTTGAAGTTGGCCAATGCACTCGCGAATTCATCTTTGGCGCGACGACCTTGGCCGAGGCGTAACGATGCCCGGCCAGCTCGCACATGGGCTTCGACCACGTGGCGGCCGGTGCCGGCAAAAGTGCGCGCGTAATCACGGAAGGCTTGATCGGCGCGGCCATCATCGCCGGCATCCTCGTAGACCACGCCAATGTTGAACGCGACATCGGCGGCGTCTTTGCGCTCGCGAAATCGTTTGCTGTAATCTTGATAGTGCGCGATAGCTTTTTGGTGTTCGCCCAGGGCTTGCCGCAGCACCCCGGCGTTATACACAGCGTCGGCAACTTTGGCGCCCTTGCCAAACTTGGCGGCTACTAACTCATACGCAGCGGCGGCGCGGTCGTAGTAAATGAAGCGTTCATACACTTGGCCCGCAGCGAACGCGGCCTTCTCGGCAAGGTCGGCATTGCTGGTGGTATAGGTCTGCGCTAGCTGCAGATAGATTTCGGCAGCGTCCGACGGTCGCTTGGCTTTTTCGTACATAACGCCCGCGTTCATCAGCGATTGCGGCGCGATTTTGTGCGCTGGGAATTCCTTGGCGATACGCACATAGAACGTCGCCGCCTCGTCGTACTTGCCGGCATCGCCGTATTTTTGGCCGCTCTTGTCGATCGAATCGACGATCAAACGATTGAGGCGTTCTTGTTGGTCTTTGGTCGAAAACGCTTTGGCTTTCTTGAGGCGACGCGCCCAGTCTTCGATATTTTCATAG
>JAGPDK010000532.1 GCA_018057605.1 Kofleriaceae bacterium
ATGGTTACCGATTGACACGCATCGGGGTCGACGCCGATGGCATAACCCAGCTCGCTACCACTGCGGCATACGTTACCGATGCCACCGTACTGATTACGGCAATGCATTCAAACAACGAAACCGGCGTGTTGCAACCGATTCGCGAGTTGGCCACGTTGGCCCATGCTCACGGTGCATTGCTGCACACCGATGCGGCTCAGTCGATCGGCAAAGTGCCGGTGCATGTACGCAGCCTCAATGTTGATTTGCTTTCAATCGCTGGCCACAAACTCTACGCCCCCAAAGGCATCGGGGCGTTGTATGTCAAGCGTGGTACGCCGATCGCGCCGTTTATGCTTGGCGCCGGGCACGAACATGGGATGCGGCCGGGCACTGAAAATGTGGCGTCGATCGTTGGCCTTGGCCTGGCGTGCGAGATCCTCGGCCGCGATCTCGACGCTACGGCGACTAGGTTGCGAATATTACGCGACGCCTTGTGGCAACAACTCGCCGCCGCCGTGCCGGGGCTCGCCATCAATGGCCATCACGAACAGCGCTTGCCAAACACCCTCAATGTGCGATTCCCCAACTCGTCCGGAAACCGGATACTCAATCTCGCCCCAGGCATCGCTGCATCCACTGGCTCAGCATGTCATGACGGTCACGACCAAGCGTCAGCCGTGATCCTAGCCATGGGCATCGATCCTACCGACGCCTTGGGCTCGGTTCGCCTCACCTTGGGCCGCGCCACTACGCGGGCCGACGTAGCGCAAGCCAGCGCGGAATTGATACGAGCATTTCAAGCAAGTCGCGGGTAAGCCCACTTGCTTGTGCGCTGCATTGTGGCCGGCTGTATGTGGCAGACGATAGTAGCGAGGCCCCACCAGCCCTGTGACCTATCCCGACCCGGGCAGCGACTACTTCAGCTTTCGCAAAGACCTGAGCTCATTCGCGGTTCGCGTCCGCCCTCACTTTCCCGCGGTCCAAGCGGTGTTTTCCACTAGCCGCTCGTACGGTGGCTACAACGATCGGTTCGAACGCAGCGAACCGATGTCCTACGAGCAAGGGCACGCGCTCAACTCATGGCTACAAGAGCACCCGGTCGTCGACGGGGTGTGGTACGGCTGGGGCCCGTACATCTGGGCGCCCGACTGTGCAACCGGCGTGAAGAACGCACGCGGCGTGTGCTACGAGCGCGCGGACTATCAGTCGGACGGCATCCACCCGGCGGCCGGTGCCGGAGCCAAGATTGCGACGATGATCCACGAGCGGTTTCTCGAACAACCGTGGTATCGCGCTCGCTAACCAGCATCGCTTTGACCGGGCGTCAAAGCTGCTGGCAGCCCCGCGCCCCAGCGTTCGCTGGTGCGCTTCACGTGGGCCTCGATCATACAAGGGACGTTGCCGTCCCTTCTGCCGACGACAAGTCGCCGGCATTCAACCCACCGCGCGTGTATGAGCGCGTTGCTTTGGATCATGCATTGGCCGTTCCTGGTTAGTGATGAAAATAGTGACCATCGCAATCATTTGCGATAGTCGTACCAAGCGCCATTATACGGCGCGGCAACATGGCAGCGGTTCCAACACAAGCTTGTGTAGGTCTCGTCGCCACCTGGCTGCAAACTTTGGGTAAACAACCAGCCGCCTTCGTCGGTGAGTGCCGTACCCGGCGATTCAACTTTACGCATCATGGCGATGTAGTTGATGTCGCCAGGTGTGCCGTCGATATTCTCGCGGATTTCTTTGACGATCACCGACCCCAACGGGAAGCCCAGCCGCAGATCAGCCGTTGGATTCGCAGCAACATCGTTGATATAGATGATGCGATAGGTGTCGCTGTGACCCGGCGCATTACCGGTGACATCGATACGTTTCCACGTAGTGTAATCGCCGATGGGCTCAGGTGACACCGGGGTTTTGCAGGCCGCAACCAAAGCAACCATGCCGACCATCCACATGAGGGTTCGCATTAGATGCCACCAATCGTCAATTGACCCGCGGGTACGTCGTGTACGAGTGCGCCATCGTCGAGGCGCGCGATCACTGCGTAGGTGCCCACGGGCGCCCCTGTACTTAACCATTCAATGGTGTGCGTGCCCGAGCGCACCGCACCCACGAATTTCTCGATGCCACCGACATCGATCCAGAGCTCACCGACCACCAGATCACGATCTTCGTCGGCAACGGTAACTTCGAGTTGCAGGACTCGGCCGGTCGCCGGTATCTGTACGATTGTTGCCGTTGGTACATGATTACCCGGCCGCGCTTCGCCGCGTTGCGGCAACTGCGCCCAGACATCCAATGTTGCAATTTGATGATCTTCCATCCTGAAGCGTGGCGGCATGGGACGGTTATCCGAACCGGCGCGCGAAGCGGAAATTCCCGCAAGCGAAGCCGCACCACACAACACGCCTTGCGCTTCCGTCGGCGTTAGGCCGCACGGCCCTTCTTCGACGGTGCGGGGCCGGCCATCGCGCACGATAACGTCACCGAATACGTCCAGCCGGAAATATTCTGGAGCACCACCCAGCGTCGGGTAACTATGACAGCGCACACAATTCGCAGCCAAAATCGGCATGATGTCTTGTTGAAAACTGGGCGTCGATGGGACATCGGCGGTACAGGCCACGCTTGCCGCAGCCGAGGCGAACGCCAGCGCAGCGACCAAGGTAGCGGGTGTGCCGCAACGGATATTTTTGGTCATAAAAAGTAATGCAGTTGTAAGAGGGACAAAACGCCGGGACTTTCAAGATCACCTTCGCCACTGACCCGAGTCAGCAAATGCAGCTCCAGATGCGCGTTGGGAAAGTACTGCACATTCACTTCGGCAGCGTCGCGTACCGAGCGCAAGCGCAGGTCGGGCTGCCAACGATGCAAGCCGGCGCCGACCATCAGCCCTTGGGTGACAAAGCGACTCGCGCCCAGATAACTTGAAAGCTGGTAGCGGGTCGGCCCAGCGCTGTCGGCAAACGATTGGCGCTGCACGTTCACTTCGCCGAGCAACATCAGCCCAGCGTCGGGCATCCAGCGTTTGCCGACCGTGCCGGCTGAGATCCGCGTATCGTTTGACGACACCGCGATTTTGGCTTGCGGTGCTAGCGCAACGGTATCGTCCATCATGCGCCGCTCGTAATACAGCGTGGCGCCGCTGGCCTTGACGCCGGAGCCGAGAAATTCAATCGGCCTTGGCACAAACGCCGAGACATGCAACTCCGAAGAATCACCGAACCAGCCAGCGGCGGCACCGTATGGTTCTTCGAGAACATTCGCTCCCATGAAGCGCCGCACATAGGCCGTGTGGTCCTGCGAACGCACGCCGTATACTGGAAAAAATCGACCCACGCGCACATACGATCCACTTTCGCGTTGGTACATGACGTAGTGCTCGCGCGACGCGATGCGCTCCCCCAACGGCGGTTGTGGATCGCGGGCGCCGCCACGCAGACCCGCGGTTAGGTTGAACGAAAACCGTGGCCCGCCGGCGCGCACGTACACATCCGCTTGCATCGGGAACGCCAGCACTTCGCGATCTTGATTGCGATATTTGATCGCGGTCGCGCCCCGGAAGTCGGCACCAAGTTGCAGCCATTCGGGCGCAGTCCACAAGCCATGCAACAACCGACCGTCGCCACCTCGGGCAATCGACGAGCCGGCTTCTTCACGACCGTAATCATTGAGAAGGCCGCCGCCGCCAGGCGAAAAGTGACAAGCGCTGCAGCGATCAGCACCCATCGAAAGTTGATATTGCGGATACGCAGCCGCGCGTTCCGTTTGCAGCGCGAGCACTGCAAGCCCAACGACAAACGCCGCAGCAACTATGGTTAATCGCATTGCGCACCTGCATCGATCCAGCGCGCGATCAATTCGATTTCCACATCAGGCAGCGGCACATCCGGCGGCATCACGTCGCGGAACGTCCGGCCATCGGCCGTTTGGCATTGCAACTGATACATCAGCTGCGAAAACTCCGAGCTACCCGGCACCACGTAGTTGCCCGACGGCTCTTGGGG
>JAGPDK010000533.1 GCA_018057605.1 Kofleriaceae bacterium
AAACGTCGCGGCCCACGCTGCGGCCGGTGCAAAATCTTCGACGGACGCGTGTTGAAATCGCACGCATTCATCGAGCTGCAATAACCGCACACGTCGGTAACATTCTTCAATCACATCGGCATTGCGATCGATGCCAAGGACTTGCACCGGGACGTGCCATTGGTATTTGGCAATCCAGGCCAACACCACGGTGAGATACGAGCGGCCGCAGCCAACATCGACGATGCGGACCGGCTGATGCTTGGCAAATACATCGCGCAGTTGCGCGCTGAGCAGGGTGACCATGTGGCAAACCTGCCAGTACTTGCGCACTTGTTTCGGTGGCATCGAGCCGTCGCGATGCAACAGGCCAAGCGCGCGCAGCAGTGGGGCCGAGCTGGCCGGCGGCAGCAACAGCGCTTTGCCTGCAGCGAGTTGTTCGGTGCGCGCTGGGGTCCAATATTCTTGGGCCCGTGCGATGGTTTCGCGTTGCCAATTTTCGCGGAATTCAGGCAGCGCTTCGTCGTCGGAAATGCGTGGCACGTGGTTAACTTTCGCCTGCTGCGACGTTGGCTGCATCGCCGCCACCTGCGAGCAGAACTTGCAGCTCGCTCTCGCTAATAATGGTCACACCATTTTTGTTGGCAGCGTCGGTTTTGGCTTGGCCCACATCGGCACCGGCAACCAAGTAGTTGGTTTTTTTGCTAACCGAACCAACCACTTTGCCGCCGGCTGCTTCGATATCTTTTTGAATCTCGGGCCGCGGCTTGGACAAGGTGCCAGTCACCACAAATGTTTTGCCGGCCACGGCGCCGTCGCTGTTGTTCACGGCGACGGGTTCGATTGGATTGATCCCACGGTCTAAAAGTTTGTTGACCAGCAGCGCTGCGTCCGGGTCCCGGAAATATGCATCGACCGAAGCTGCAATGATTTCGCCGATGCCGTCAATTTCACATAGCTCAGCTATAAAATCGGCTGAGTCTTTGGCCGCCACAGCGTCGCGCAGCGCCAGTAACGAACCGTATTTTTGCGCGATGGGTGTACCGACGGTGCGGCCGACATTGGCAATGCCTAACGCGGATAACAAGCGCGAGAATGTTGCGGCCTTTTTGGCTTCGGCGATGCCAGCGATCAGTTTTTTTGCCGAGGATTTGCCGAAGCGCTCTAAGGTTTCGAGTTGAGTTGTCGTCAGGTCGAACAAATCGGCAACGTCGCCAACCAATTTGGCGCTCACCAGTTGGTCGACGATCTTTTCGCCGAGGCCATCGATATTCATTTGGCCGCGTGACGCGAAAAATTCGATGGTGCGCAATTGCTGCGCCGGGCAGCCCAAATGATTGGGGCAGGCCAAGACCACTTTGCCTTCGGCCCGTTCCAGAGTTGCGCCGCATGAGATGCAGTTGGTAGGTGCTGCGAAGCGCGGACCACCGGAGGTTTCGGTCACGTGCAAAACCTGCGGAATAATTTCGCCGGCTTTTTCAATCATCACACGATCACCTGCGCCGAGCCCTAACCGCGCTACTTGATCCCAGTTGTGCAGCGACGCACGCGCCACGGTGGTGCCTGAAACGTCAACGGGTTCGAGGATTGCTACCGGCGTCACAGCGCCGGTGCGGCCAATGTTGATTTCCAGGCCAAGCAATACGGTGGAGACCTGGCGCGCTGGAAACTTGTACGCGATGGCCCAGCGTGGAAATTTCGACGTGGTGCCAAGTTGCGCGCGCTGTTCAAACTGATCAACTTTGATAACCAGGCCATCGAGTTCGTAGGGCAGGTCGTCGCGGCGATCTTGCCAGCTCGCGATGATGGCGGCCAACTCATCCCAGCTACGTGCAGTGGTGTTGTGCTCAGAGATCGGCAAGCCGACCCGCTTGGCTAAGGCCAGCGATTCCAAATGGCCGCGCGCTAACGATTCTCCGTCGACGATTTCATACAAGATCGTGCGCATTGGGCGCTTGGCTACTTCGCGTGGATCGAGTTGCTTAATGGATCCCGATGCCAAATTGCGTGGGTTTTTGTATTCTTCTTCGCCGGCCGCCACGCGCGCTTCGTTGATGGCGACAAAGTCGGCTTTGCGAATATAGATTTCGCCGCGGATCACCAAGTCGATGGGCTCACGCAGCTTACCGGTGACGCCATGCACCGTGCGTGCGTTGGCGGTTACGTCTTCGCCGATTTTGCCGTCGCCACGAGTTGCGGCGAGCACTAGTTCGCCAGCGCGATAGGTTAGCTCAATGCCGAAGCCATCGATTTTAGGTTCGACTGCGAACACTGGCGTTTCACTGCCAAGGCCTTTGACTACACGCTCGTAGAAAGCGCGCAAATCGTCGAGGTTGTAGCTATTGTCGAGTGACAACATCGGCACTGCGCGTTCAACTTTGACGAACTCTGAAATCGGTGCGTGGCCAACCCGTTGCGATGGCGACCAGGCCACTACCCAACTTGGATTTGCGGCTTCGGCTTGGTCAAGCTGTTTCGATTTGGCGTCGTATTCGGAATCACTAATCGTAGGAGCACTATCGACGTAATAACGCCGATTGTGTTCCAGCAATTCGTCGACGAGAGCGAGGTAGGCCGCGTGCGTCATGGCGCGGCAGCATACCCGCAGCAGCGCAGGTCAGCCAGGCGGCGGGCGTCACATCGACAGGCCGTCACGATGATCGGTGGCGGCAGCGTGACGATCAAAATCGCATTTGAATCGAAAAATACGGATGCAACAGCGTGTAGGCCATCGCCGCTGCGGCCAAGAATGGACCAAACGGCAACGCAATGGATCCGATCGCAAAGTTCATGCCGTCGGGTGGCGCGTCGGTCGATGCATCGGCGGCACTGGCATCGTCCAAGGTTTCGTCCTCGTCGGCATCGTTGTTGCCGCGCAATTTACCGACGACGATTGCCGTAATGCCGATGACCGAGCCCAGCACCGAGCCGCCGAATAACGCAACCAGCACACCCTGCCAGCCCCAGAGCGCACCGAACACTGCGAGTAGTTTGGCATCGCCGAGGCCCATGCCTTCTTGTTTGCGCAACGCGTAGTACAGCGTACGAATTGCAACGATGATGCCGTAGCCAAACGCTGCACCGACCAGGCCGTGCCACCAGATGTGACCGAGGGCCAACGACAATCCGTAGAAAATGACGACCGATGGGTAGGTTACCAAGTCGAGGATCAACATGTGATCGAGGTCGATGAAGGTGACCACGACGATGAAAAATGCAAAGCCGGCGTAGACCACGAAGCCGATCAGCCGTTCATTGAAGGTGGAGAACCCGGGGTGATTCATCGCCGCCCACCAGGTTAGGCCGAACAGGATGCCGGTGAGAGCTTCGACGATGAGGTAGCGCGGCGAAAATTCGGTTTTGCAATTGCGACACTTGCCGCGCAGCCAGAGGTAGCTGAGTAGCGGCACGTTGTCGTACCACTTGACGTTGGCTTTGCAGACAAAACAGTGAGACGGCGGCGCGACCACGGATCGACCCTTGGGGAATTCGTCGGTGGGTGGCCAACGGTAGATGCAGACGTTGGCAAAGCTGCCCCACAGGAGGCCGAAGAGGACGACGAAGGCGTAGGTGCCCCAGTGGTGAGCGACGAGAGCGAGGGCATCGAGACTGGACACAGGGGGAGAAGTGTATGCGAATACGGTGCGCTGCGGGGCGCGGTGAGGGATGGGTTTTGCGGGAAATGTGCGATGCGTGGCGAGGTGGGTTGTGCGCCGTCCTATGAACGATCAGGCTCACGGAGGCTTTAGCGCAAGCGAGGCGGAGCCTGCACGACTGCGGTGCTGCTGGCAGCGCGGCCGCGTGGGGCGGTGCTTGCGCGACGTATGCTGCGCCGCCGTCGGGTCGCGGGTGGATCCGGGGTGGGCGTGGACCGGTAGTTCTGTTTAGTAACGCGGTGTGGAGTTGGAGTTTCTACATTTGATTTGGCGATAGTTGGTTTTGATCATAAAATGTCGCTGGGGTGCAGCAATAAAGTCACGAGGCGCGGTCGGTTGGTGAAGCTC
>JAGPDK010000534.1 GCA_018057605.1 Kofleriaceae bacterium
GGGTGGGGCTACGGCTGTCTGCTGGTTACCGGTGTGGCGATGAGCGCGTCAGGTGCCGTAGGCGTCGGCGCTGGTTGCACCAAGCAGAATCCAAACGTTTGTTGTATTTCCGAGCTTGATTGCGCCGCCATCGGTATTCCAGCCGATTCAAGTTGTCAGTCGGGATTTGCCTGTACCAATCACGAATGTATCGAAGCGACCTGCGTGGTGGACGCTGATTGCACCGACCCCGCTGCGGCGTTTTGCGGCGACGGCTTGTGCCGCGAATGCACCGCCAGTGGGCAATGCCCAGCGTCGGCTGCGGTGTGTAATTTGACCACCAACGGTTGCGAGCGTTGTTTGGCCGACACCGATTGCAGCAGTTTTGCCGCGACACCGCACTGCGCTGCCAATGGTGCCTGCGCTGAGTGTGCCAGCAATCTTGATTGCGGCGCAACTGAGCCAGTGTGCGGCACCGACGGCAGCTGCCGCACGTGCGAACACGATGCCGAATGTGCAAGTGGTGCATGTGATGCTAGTGGCACCTGTGTAGTGTCGAGTGCCGTGATCTACATTGCGCCCACTGGTATCGACGCTGGCGGCTGTGTGCAAAGCCAACCGTGTTTGACCCCAGGCTTTGCGGTTGCCTTGGTCACGCCGGCCCGCTTTCATATCTCGATGGCGCCAGGCCAATACACCGGGCAGTTGGTGGGCTCGGCCGCTGCGCCGCGCATCTCGGTGCATGGCAATGGTGCGATGATTACCAACAGTGGGACGGCCGCAGTGCCAACGATCAATGTTGATCGTAACAAAGTTTTCGTCCGCGATTTGACGATCAATGCACCCGATCAGGCTTACGGTTTTGAATGCAAAAACAACGGCGAGGTTGATCTACGTGCAGTCGACGTTGTCCATCCGGGAATTAGCTACAGCGGTGGAGTTGCGAACGCATGCAAAGTTACGTGGCAGGACTCCAGCGCGCGAGCTATTTCCATAAGTACTAATAGCGAACTCACTCTTCGGCGGATGCGTTTTATTGATTCACAAGCTGTGTCCTCGATCGACTCCACCGTCACGATCGAAAATGTTGCCGTGCTTCGCGCTAGCGACTATCCCTTCAACTTCACGCGCACCCAAGGCGCGGCCTCCTTCGTAACCGTCGCTGATTCGGCGCCCGGCCACGGGGGCTTTAATTGCATCGCATCGCCGGTGCAAATTACCAATTCCGTTATCTGGGTGCCCAACGTTGGCAATTTCAGTGACCGGCCCATTCTCGGCAACTGCGTTGCAACTGGCCAAAACCTCCTCGGCCCGCTCACCCCGGCAACGCCAACCTCGGTCGACCCACTTTTCGTCGACATGGCCAACGGCGATCTGCATCTGATGCCCACCAGTCTCGGCGTCGACAAAGCCGACACCGGCCCGCTCACCGACGTACTTGGCGCTGCCCGCCCGTTGGGTGCCAAGTTCGACCTCGGCGCGTTCGAATCGCACTGATCGCCGCGTGTAGTGTCCGCGGCGTCAGCAGAGTCGGTGCATGCCTGACACGGTGTGCGCGACCGCCCCACGCAGGATTGCGTGATCGTCTCGTGCGTGCGTGTACGCCGCAGCGACGGCCCGTTGGTTCGCTTTGCGCCGTAGTTTGTGCGTGGCACGAGAGCTGCAAAGTTGGTCTTCACAATGAAGCCGACACGCCAAAAAAATGTAGTCGCGCAGATGCTTTTTGCGGCGGCGATCTTAACAGCCTTGGGCGCAGTCGGATGCGAAAATCAACAATCTTCGACGCAGCAAGAGGTCATCGCGGTGACGACACCGGCACCAATAGACGCTGCGCTACCGCCGGTAAGGCTTGATGCTCCGGTCGACGGCCGTCCAAGCACGATCGATAGTTGGCGGCGCGACGGTGGGCCGGTCCCATTTGAAGCCACTGCGATTGTCGATCGCAACCCGGGCCTGGCTGATCGTACCGACAACGCCGACAACACCAAGATCAATGAGCGCGATCGTGGCGACACCGTGACCCCAGGCGATCAGGGCAACCGCCGCGACGAACCCAAGATCACGGCGACGCTTCGACGAGAAATCATGCGCAGTGACAGGCTGTCGTTTACCGCTAAGAACGCGAAAATTATTACCGTCGGCACAAAAGTGACATTGCGCGGACCGGTGCAGCGCCAACAAGAGAAAGTCGTGAAGGAGCAGTTAACCAAAAATACTGCAGGCGTCAGCAGGGTTGATAGCCAACTCGAAATTGAAAAATGAACCAACGCTGCGGCAGATTGCGTCACGCCAGAAAAACTATTCGTTTCCGCTTCGTGAACTCCACCGAAATTGAACAAAGGACACCCGTATGAAAAAGACAGTCATGTGCATCGTAGAAAAACAACACACCGTTGAATCGATCGTCACCAAACTCAAGGACGCGAGTTTCTCCGCCAACGATATCTCGGTGCTGTTCCCTGACAAAACCGGCACCAAGGACTTCGCTCACGAACATCACACCAAAGCGCCTGAAGGTGCGATCGCTGGCGTCGGCGCTGGCGGCGTTGTAGGCGGTACGTTGGGTCTCCTGCTTGGCATTGGTGCCCTCGCAATTCCTGGGCTTGGACTGTTCATCGCTGCCGGCCCTCTGTTTGCGGCACTTAGCGGCGTGGCCGCAGGCGCGGCAGTCGGCGGCATTAGCGGCGCACTGATTGGCATGGGAATTCCCGAAATCGAAGCCAAGCGCTACGAGGGAAAAATCAAAGGTGGCAACTTCTTGATCTCGGTACATGTCGATTCTTCCGACGAAGAAAAGCGTGCAACCAAGATTTTCAAAAGTTTCGACGCCGCAGACATTTGCAGCGCGAGTGAAGCCGCCGTGCCGACGACCACGACGCCTGACAATACGCGTTCGATTAACGCGTAGCAACGCTAGGCGAGGTAGCTGGCGGGCGACGGGGCCGGGAAGCTACGTCGGTAAGGCGTAGCCTCCATCCGAAACGCGTTGCTCAGTACGTAATAAACGCGCCGCTACCTGGGGTTGCGTCGTCAGTGCCTTCTTCTTCGTCATCGATGATGGCGTCGACGACTTTTATCGCTGCGCCCGGCAAGGCGAACAGCTTGAGCTGCGAAACTGGAATGCGGGCGTTTGGCGCTACGCGACGTAAGATCGACAAAACGTTGCGCTGGATGTCATCAACTTCGGTGACGGCAGTGCCACCTTTGATGATCTTGCCGACCCACTTTTCTTCATCGACTTCGAGCACGCACAAAAATTCTTCGGATGAACCATCGAAGTACTTTTTGTCGCCGGGCTTCGACAAATGCAAACCTTCGCGCAGCTTGCTATCGATGCGGGTTGCAAAAAATAGAGGGCAGCTTTTGTCGAGTTTCATGAAGTACCCTGCTGGCCAACTGCGGGGCACTGGCCCAGCGCTACTCTAATTGTTTGGTTCGGGGACAAGGATTCGAACCTTGATAAGGAACACCAAAAATTCCTGTCCTGCCATTAGACGATCCCCGAATTACGCGAATAGTAGCAAATGCGGGGCCGCTTCGCCAAGCACTCACAGGCGGATTTTGCCTAGCGATCGCATGGAATTTTCATGCCCAGCGCAAATCCTAGGGCGGAGGCGGTTGGTTGGTGGCTATTTTGCCAGGTTCGGTGGCTGAACTGCGATTTAGTAAATCAAGTGCTTGCACTCGTTCGCGGGTCCGTTTAGTTTCCGGCCGCTTTCAAGCACCTGGCGAGGTAGCTCAGGGGTAGAGCAGGGGTCTCATAAGCCCTTGGTCGGCAGTTCAAATCTGCCTCTCGCCACTCCACGGAGGGGACTTAATGTCCCCTCTTTTGTATTTGAAGAGCGTGAAACTAGGTTGGCTAGTTGGTCGTGGTTGGTTGGTTGGTTGGTTGGTTGGTTGGTGAACGCAACGTCAATCTGGCGATGCTCAGCGAGCTTGGTGGTGGCATGATGCCAGCGGCGAGGCACCTACCGCCTGCGATGGCAGTGTGACCGTT
>JAGPDK010000091.1 GCA_018057605.1 Kofleriaceae bacterium
GCCGCCGCGACGGTGCTTGGCGCGAAATGCACGATGCCCGTACGACCTGGACCGGGCAGTACAAAAACGGCCGGCCCGACGGTACGTTCACGTTTTTCGACTATCGCGGCAACGTGGTGGGCAGCTTCAATATGAAAGACGGCGCCGGCACCATGTTGCGTTTTTCGGGACCTAAAAAAGTCGAACGCAAAATCGAATACGTCGACGGCCGGCCCGATGGCTTGTATCAAGAATTAACGCCGCAAGGCAAAGTCGTGCTCGAAGGCCACTATCGCGCCGGCAAAAAGCACGGCGCCTGGATTGAAAAAACCTGGAGAGGCAATTGGATTTTGAGTTGTGAATACGCACGCGGCCAACTCACCGGCGACTACCGCAAATACATCGGCGGCAAAATCGCAGTCAAAGCCCGCTACGGCACCGGCAAACAAGCCGGCTTGCGGCATGGCGCGTACCAAGAATTTACTGGCGACACCGTGACGGTCCAAGGCAAGTTCGCCGACGATCTCAAGACCGATACCTGGAACACCTATGACAGCGCCGGCACCTTGACCTCCAGTGCAACCTGGCACGCCGGCGTGCTCGACGGCCTGTGGCAAGAATTCGCCAACGGCAAACCCGCCGTTACCGGCATGTACCGCGCCGGTATGCGCACCGGCACCTGGCAATGGTTCGACGGCAACGGCACCGTAGTGCGCGAAGTGCAGCACCACGCACCATGACGTCGTTCGGGTACAACAGGTGGCGCTTGTCAGCTGCTACTTGCACCTAGCCTCACTAGTTTACGTTGCGCGAAATCACCGCGTCGGCGTTGCCGGTGGCGGCGATTTCCTACGAAGCAGCAGCAAATGGCCCGCGCGACCGCATGCAGGCATCGGCGCGGTTCGGCTTACGCGCGCTCAACCTCGGATTCGACAAACAAGCCCATCGTGAGGGAGGACAGATTAGCCCCTGCGCGCGCGGGGTGGGCGCGGGCGCGCCAGCATCGGCGTGGGCATGGCCCTGCGCTTCACCGACGAGCACGCCGACACCGCACGCCGCGCTCCGAAGTCGAGCCGCTACGCGAAGCACGTATCGCCAAGATGGAGCTGGTCGACGGCAAGCGCCTCCACCTGCGCGATCGGATATGCAAACCTGGCGAGGCGATGATTCGCTACTATCCTACCTGGCGAAATTCCTAAGGCGGAACCACGTTGGACTACCAACCACGCACGGAGGCCTCGTCGCGCAAACAGGCGAACGCAGGCTTTTCGGTACCGTCCGCGTGGCGCAGGCCCAGCGAGCCCAGGAACGCGGCAAAGCTCGGATCGTCGATCATATAGGCTTTCACCAGGCTGGCAACGAGGTCATCCGAAAGATCGTTGAGCCACACAAAGCACACCGAGGTGATTTCAGTAGCGTACATGTCCCACGCGGCGAACACCTCGCGCACAAACTCGGCCTGCTGCGAATCTGAACTGCCGAGCACGGTCGAGCTCGGCACGCCAACCTCGGCTACTTGAATAGGCTTCCCACTTGCCACCGTGACAAGGTCGGCGAAGGCGGTGCGAATGCTGCCCAAGGGCAAAACCGCAAAATTCTCAGTGAGGGGATAAAACGTCGCGATAACAATGTCCGTATGGGAGTTGATCGACGCGAGCTCGGTTGCGTGCGTTCGCACCAATCCGTCGAGGGTTGCCTTAACGCCAACTCGCGTCCCCGGGTGGGTCCGCGCCACATGCGCGCGGACCTGCTCGACCAGCGTCGTGTAGGCGAGCCACCCTGCAGCATCATCTGCCAAATAGATATCAACTTCGTTACCAACAGCCAAGGTCCCGATGTTGAGGTCCGGAAGCGCTGCAAAGAGATAATCGACGGCACTGATCGCCCGAGCGATAACGGCGGGATTGTCGAAAGCTAGCCCTGCCAGATCAGATGGCACCGAAAGATAGGTCGTCTGAATGATGCCCAAAGTCAGGGACACCGACGCGCTTGATGCGAATGCCTCATTGGCGAAACGAAGATAGCCATCCGGGTCAGCGAATACGCCTGGCTGGACCTCAAAAGTCGTCCAATCGAGGTTGATATCTCCGGGCTCCTGCATCCCGACGGCCACACCGGCGCGGAAGGCTGGCCCCAGATCCGTGTCACCGCCGGCTGGAGTAAGTGCGATCGAGAGGGTCCTGTTGCCTCGCGGCGCACCTTGGTCCGCGACATACGGGCAGGTTGCCGGCTGGCCGTCGACTGAATCGCAGCCGAGCACATTGAGCACCAACATCGCAACGATGACGCCCCGAGAACCGCCGCGCCGCAAACACGTACCGAGCTGGCTAGCCATCAGGCTTTTTGTACACACTTGTAACGCTGCTCGTCAAGCCTGGCAAAACTTCGACACGGCGCCAACCTTCCGACGGGCCCTGTGGGTGAGCGCCGAGCAGCCCGCCGGGGGGCAAGCGGGTAGCCATCTTGCGTCACGTCGTAACCCGATGCCGGCCAAATCCGCCGAAGCGCCGGTTGGGCCCGGCGCTGACCAGCGAAATTTTTGAACTCGGCGTGACAAATGGCGCGACGGCATCCGCACCGGCGATCGCATAACCTTTGGAGATGTCGGCGCGTAGGCCCATCGCCGACGTGTCAGCGCATGGCAATGGTTTGATGCCGGCGGCAGGCTGGAGCGGCTCGGAGGCTATCGCGATGGCCGCCGCGCCGGTCCCGGGCGCGCAAGGCACGATGCCCGCACGACCAACACATTCAAGTTGCGCGAGTGCATCAGCGATGCGCGGACGCCGCCTAGTCTTGTTCAACTTTGAGCGCAGCGATGCGGATGCTCTTGTCTTTGTCGTTGGCTTCGATCGGCCGAGCGATGGCTTCGGCGAACTTCTTGCGTGAGGCAGCGAGAATTTCGACGTGGGTTTCACGCGCTAACACGCGGATTTTGCCAATGGCAGATTTGTCGACGTCGCCACGGCGGCACAACAACGGAATGAGCCATTTGGGATCGGCGTTTTTCACCGTGCCAACGTTGATTGCAAACCATGATGAACCCGGGGTGCCAGCGGCGCTGGAGGTTTCACGGTTGGTCCGTGGTGCTCGCTCAGGGCGAGTATCAATGGCCTCGCGGTGTTCACGCACTGGCCGCTCGGCACGGGCCGGCTTGTCAGTGGCATGCTCAGCAACTACACGTTCAGCGCGGGCTGGGCGTTCGGCCCGTTCAGCGCGCTCAACATGCACGCCCGGACGCGAGGTTACAATGGCTTCGCGCGCTGCGGCTGGGCCAGGGCCGCGCATTGGTTCGCGCGCACGACTCGGGCCAGCGCCGGAATCTTGCCCACGGCTGCCACGCATCGACATCGGGACCGTCAAATCTTCGGCTTCGGGTAGTTGCTGGCGCTGCATGCGCATCAACGCCGCAGCCAAATCAACTGGCGAACGTTGGCCCAATAGTTTTTCGCCCATCACCCGATCTTCGTCGGTGAGTTCTTCAAACATTGGGTTGAGCGTGGTCAATAAGCGCTCTTGATCAAGTTCGCGAATTTGCTCGCTCGACGGAGCCACGGTCCACTTCACATCGAGGTGGGCCAAGCGCAGCATGCGCTCGACGTAATGCCGCGACGGATCCGGCACAATGAGTACCGAGGTGCCTTTTTTACCAGCGCGACCAGTCCGGCCGCTGCGGTGCAACATGATCTCTTTGGATTGCGGAATGTCGCCGTGAATGACCAAACCAAGGTCTGGCAAATCGAGGCCGCGGGCAGCGACGTCGGTGGCAACACACACTTTGGCGCGACGATCGCGCAACGCTTGCAACGCGGAGGTGCGCTCGCGTTGCGACAATTCGCCGGAAAGCGCGACCACGGAAAATCCGCGTTCTTGCAAACTTGCGGTCAAGCGCGACACACCATCACGGGTGGCGCAGAACACCAACGCACCGTTGGCTTCGAAAAAGCGCAGGATGTTAACAACCGCGCGCTCTTTTTCACGCGGCATAACTGGCACCGCGCGGTATTCGATGTCGCGATGAACATCACCTTCCGACGCCGTGGCGAGGCGATGTGCGTTCTTCTGAAATTTCTTGGCGAGCTCGGCGATTTCGCGCGGGATCGTGGCCGAGAACAGCAATGTCCGGCGATCGGTCGGTGCGGTCTTGAGCAGATGCTCAAGATCTTCGCGAAAGCCCATGTCGAGCATTTCGTCGGCTTCGTCGAGCACAACCACTTTGAGCTTGGTGAGATCGAGCCGACCGCGTTCCAAGTGATCGGTTAACCGACCTGGCGTACCGACGACAATGTGCACGCCTTGCGACAGCACCATTTGTTCGCGACGAATGTCCATGCCACCAACACAGGTCGCAATGCGCGCACCGGTTTTGGCGTACAGCCACTGCAATTCACGTTGCACTTGCAGTGCAAGTTCACGGGTTGGACAAACGCAAAGTGCCATCGGCGCCGAGCCGTTGCCAGCGAAGCGTTCGTTTTCACCGAGGAGGTTTGGCGCCATGGCCAACCCGAAGGCTACGGTTTTACCCGAGCCGGTTTGTGCGGAGACTAATAAATCGCGTTCGTACGCTTCAACGCCGAGCACCGCGGCTTGGACAGGAGTAGGTTCGGCGTAACCGCGCTCTGCGAGCGCACGAAGCAAGGACGGATGAGCTGCTAAAAATGGCATGTAGAACCGGGACCGCCGGCGAGCGGAACCTAATCGTAAAGGCGCTCAGGTGCAACTACAGAAGTAGGCCTTCGTGCCGCACCGCGTCGGATCGGCCAATATGGGCCAAATGTAATTAATTTCAGCAATTTACAGCCGGTTCGAGGTTTCTTCGCGGATCGCAGCCGAGACCGCGGACCGAGTTGCAGCCCCTGGACCGGCCATATCAGCCGTCAACGGCGAGCCGCGCAACACAATGGCTGCCACTGCGTCTTCGATCGCACGCTCGGCACGCAGCAGCCGATCGTCGAGCGTGCGCCGGCCCAACCAACCCAACATCGCCGCGGTTGCCAGAGTCATCGCCATTGGGTTGGCGCGATCTTTGCCAGCCAGCGGCGGTGCCGAGCCATGAATCGGTTCAAACATGCCGTGATTTTCACCGACGTTACAACCGACCGCCATGCCCATGCCACCTTGCAGCACCGACGCTAGGTCGGTGAGAATGTCGCCGAACATATTGGTGGTAACGCACACGTCGTATTTTTCCGGCGCGGTTAGCACAAACATCGCGAAGGCGTCGACGATCGCGACATCTTGTTCAACATCCGGGTAGGCCTGAGCGACTTCGCGATAGACCTGATGAAAAAGTTTACAGCCGTACAGCACATTGTTTTTCACGATGCAGGTGACGCGCTTTTTGCCATCACCGGGGGCGCCCCGCCCGCGCGCGCGCGACAGCTCAAAGGCCCGACGAATCACCCGCTCCGACGCCGTGCGAGTAATCACCCGGGTATCGATCGCGCGATCGTTTTCCGGCGAAATGAAACCTTGGCCCGAATACAAGCCCTCAGTATTTTCGCGCACCATAATCATATCGACGTTGTGCGGCCCCCACACTTCGGAAAACTTGCCTGAAATGCCATGCTTCGTGCCAGCCAAGCAGCGCACCGGCCGCACATTGGCAAACAAATCAAGTTTGAGGCGATTGCCGATTACCGGGGACCAGCCAGCCATTTTACCGTCGAGCTCGCCGTTGCCTTTCATGGTTACCGGCGCGCCATCAGCGCCAGCCCAACCGACCGCGCCCAATAATATGGCATCCGCATCGACGCATTTTTGTTCGCTGCCCTCGGGCCAATCGCGTGAACCATGTTGCAGATAAAATTTTCCACCGCAGGCAATCTCATCGAGCTGCACGGCAAAGCCACAACGCTTGGCCACCAGGTCGAGCAACGTCACCGCATCGCTCGCAACTTCGGCACCAATGCCATCACCTGGCAACACAACGATGTCGTAACGATCCTTTTTGACGCGCGGAGCGGGCATGCCGACAAGCTAGCAAACCTGCCCGGCAGGTTGGCTACTCCGACGTCATTTTTGCAGCGCAGCAATCACATCTTTAGCGACCCGTTGCGACATCAGCATCGCAATGTGGCCCAAGTCGTCGTAGATAATCTCGTCGACTCCAGCCACCCGGGCTTGCTTCGCTCCTGGCACCATGCCGTCGGCGCGCGACCAAATCACGGTGAGCTTGGTATGGGCCAGCGGCTTGGCGACCTCCAACCGCGTGACCAGCGACGAGCCACGCACCAGTTCTTTGCGGCTGTGGCCAATCCCCATCGCGGAAATCTCGGTGCCCATATGCGGCGAGCCAATGGTCACGAGATTTTTGACAATGCCATCGCCACCACCGAGGCTGGCATAGTAGCGACCGACCACGCCGCCCATCGAATGACCGACCAAATCGACGTGGGCAGCACCGGTCTGGTTGCGCACCTCGGTGACAAACTGGGCAAGCCGACGCGCAGCCGTCGAAACCCGACCTAAGCTCCAGTATTCAAATCCAAAAATTGGCCCCAGCGGCACGGCGGCTAACCGGCTAGCCAACGGTACAAAATTAGCCCGATTCATCGCGTAACCATGCAACATAATGATGGGGCGCGGCCCCCGCACGTCAGCGCCGGGCAGCGGCCAAAACCCACGCCAGCGCGTCGCCGTCATTTGTACCGCGACGCGCCATTCATGCAACGTGCTGCGCACCAGGCCCGGCGGTAACGCTTCACCGCGACGCCGGCGTGCGATTGCCATCAGTGCATGCGGCAACGCCGGATACGCGCCACTGAGCATCAACGCATTGCTGGTGCTGGCGACCACACCCCGCCAGAACAAATGCCCAACGGGATGGCGTTGTTGCACGCTAGTACCTAGGTCCGAGGTGTTGCGAAAATCTCAGTTTCAATCTGGCGCGTCACGGCCGGCGATAGGTTCAGCGCGGTCGACAGCGTCGCGAGCAACATGCGTTCGCGCGGCTCGACGACACGATTGAGTTTCGCCATGCGGCAGGCAGCGCGGTAGATGCCGGCCTTCGCGACATCGGGCAGGCCAGTGGTCAGCGTTGGTTCTTGCACCGGATGATCCAAAAATCCGTAGGCTTGCGCCCGCTCTTCAACCGTGAGCGCCGCGGCGTGAATCAACCGGCGCAACGCGTCGGCTTCAACGGGTGCTAGTTTGCCATCGGCCCAGGCTATCGCAGCCCAGATCCGAATTACCGCGATGGTAGCCGGCTCATCAGCGGGCGCCACAGCTACCGCGACCGGCACCGCCGCCGCGGGTTTGACTATCGCCGATTCAAGCGCTTCGTCAGGCAAGGAAACTGCGATCATCGGCATCGTGGCGCGAGTGAACGCCGGATCATACGCGCTGCCACCAGCGATATTTAGGCTCACGCCGATCCGATCATGGACAATCTTGGCCAAGGTGAAGCGCAATTCTTCACTGGTACGCTCGGCCCGCCATCGACCATCAGCACATGGATCAAAGTGCCAGGCCGTTGCAACCGCAGCCATCCAAATCTGTTTGGCCGCGCGGTGGGCGTTGATTACGATGCGCGTTTTGTCGCGCAAATCCAGCCGCAAAACGCCGTCGCTCACGCTGACTTCGACATCATCAGGGTCGATGTCCGATAGCTTGTCTTCGATGGCTTGAAGTTCGATACGTGCAATATTGTCGAAGATGGCATCTTCCATGCCGTCTTTATAGCTGATTTGCTACGATATAGGGCATGGGACAGCCGTTTGACGGAACCGACGATGATGAGGATGGCGTGGTTCGCGATGTCCACCAAACCCTATTGCCGTCCCTAAGCCTGTCAGTTTTAGGTGGCCCGACCTCGCGCCCAAGCAGCCCGTTACCTGAACCCGCAGCGTTGCCGGCCGTGCCGGAGTTCCACGACGCCAGCGCCAGCCACCAACCGGCCGAGCCGCCGCCCAGCATTATTACGATGCAGCCCGCCGAAGCGATTATTAACGCCACAACGGTGGGCCGCACAGTCACCCACAATCGCCCACGCGGTGCCAAAGCCGGAGATCTCATCGGTGGCCGTTATGTCGTCGAAGGCCAGCTCGGCCGCGGCGGCATGGGCCGGGTCATGCGGGCCCGGCACCAAGCGCTTGGAAAATCATTTGCACTCAAGTTGATCAAAGCGCCCATCGCCACCGATCCGAAAATCCGTGAATTGTTTTATCGCGAAGCCCGGTTGGCTTCTGCACTCAATCACGAAAGTATTTGCTCCATCGTCGACTTCGGTGAAGATCCAAGTTTCGGCCTGTTCATGGTCATGGAGTTGCTCGACGGTCAAACCGTCCACATCCGAACCCGGCAAGGTGGGCCGTTGTCAGCCAAAGCCGCGTGCGACGTTATGTGGCAGGTTTGTAATGCGGTGCGGTTTATTCATGCACGCTCGATTATCCACGGCGATATCAAAAGCGAAAACATCTTGCTGCTGCGCGGCGCCCAGCAGCAGCGCATCGTCAAGCTGCTCGACTTCGGCTTGGCTCGGCCCAACCTCAACCGCGCCATGGTCGTCGACGGCACCCCGGAGTACCTTTCCCCCGAACGCATCGCCGGCGGCGCCGCCACCCAGGCTAGTGACATCTACGCACTCGGCATCGTGTTTTTCGAATTGCTAACCGGCAAGCTGCCCTTTACCGGCGACGTAGAAGAAATCTTTCGCCA
The DNA here is from genome assembly GCA_018057605.1 of Kofleriaceae bacterium. Taxonomy (GTDB): domain Bacteria; phylum Myxococcota_A; class Polyangia; order Haliangiales; family Haliangiaceae; genus JABFXX01. Next base: position 8,635 of record JAGPDK010000091.1, read on the forward strand.
ACATCGCGAAGCCGAATTTCCACGCGTGGTCGACCATGGCGCCGAATACATCGACGAACGCGCCGACCAAATTATTGCGCGCGCCACTGCGAAAAAAAGCAGCGACCGCCATCCCGATGTCGCTGGCTTCATGTACGAGCTGCGCACGTTGATGAACATGCTGGGCATGGAAACTACCCGGCGGCGCGCCGGCAATATGGCCGTCGGTGAAAGCGGCACGCGAGAACGCCGCGATATTGATCACCGGCTCAAAGCCGAATCGGAACTTTGCGCCAATGCACCGATGCCGATGGCCTCGGTCGACAACACCGGGGCTGTGCGGGTCGCCAACGCCGCATTCTTGGAGTTCATCGGCGCGGCTGGCGATGCCGGCGGCATTGTGGTTCGCGACACCGGCCTCGAAGATGTTTGCCCGACCATCCTCGAAGACATCCGAACCGTGGCCAGCCAACGCCAAACCGTCAAACGCTTGATCTACTTGTCCGAAGGCGGCGGCCGCATCGTCGAGGCCGTCATCGTGCTGACGCCGGCCGCCCGTACCGCCGAGGTTACCGCCGGCGACGTCCACCTCTTGTTGCACCCACTGCGCGTGCTCGACGGCGACTAAGGCCTTGTGCATAAATTACTGGCCCTTCTTTGTGCCGATCCATCGCGACTGGCCGCGTTGCTTGTCAGTCACATACCGCCGGGTATGCTCCTTCCTCGCGCCTTACCATTCACGTGGCTCGACCCAAATATTGGGTCAGTAATTCATTTACAAGCCCTGGCCGTCGCTAGAAGCCAGCAGCCACGCCCAACGAAGCATCAAGTTGAACGCCAAAGCCGAAGCGTGCGCTGGCTGCCTCTTTGACTACCGGGATGCCCGCAGTCGCGGCCACATCGGCAAAGAACCGCACCGCTCCGCTTATCGCAGCCGAATAACCAACGCCACCACCGACCAACAACGGCCCCATGGCGATGGTGTCTTTGCCGATCGCCATTTTGGTGGTGGGGTCAGTGATTTCAACTACGTTGCGAATAATCCCGCCGCCCAACGAGCCGCTAATGCCAAAGCCGGTGCCGTCGGCGGCAAAGCCGTGACGAAACCGCACCAGCGCCGCTGGTGCCAGCGTGGCGTGCCCGGTGGTGTCCGCGCCAATGGGCAAGCCCAGGCGCGCTACTAATGAAATGCTGCTTTTGGGCGACACATAAAAGCCGAGTTCCGGCATGAACGTTAACAACGCTGGCGCGACGCACAACGGCGCGCCACCACAATTGACGCTGCTATCCGTGATCTCGGTAGTGCCGCTTACGGCGCCACCGCCCGAGCCAACCGCAACTCCAAAAAATACTGATTTTTTACCAGGCTTGCTTGGGCCCGCAACGTTGACAATTTGTGCCGTCGGCACGGCGGTGGCGCTGGCGACCGCCGTGGTCATTTCGATCAAATGGGGAACCAGCGACGAACCACTCGACGCCACCACTTTGCCCGTGCTGGTAAGCCCGGCGATGTAGTAGTGGATCATTTTCCCTTTCATCATTTCTTTGGGAATCGTGCCGGTATATTTGCAGCCGTCTTTGGCCATCGGTGCTTCGGAAAAATCCACGGCCCCCTCGACCCGATACATAATCGAAACCCGCGCGGCGACGACATCTTCGCCGATGTACGCGACCAAGGGTACAATTGAATTCGTCGCAGCCGTTTCCACCACCGCGTGTTGAACGCCCATTACCGTCGAGCAATTCACTTCTATAGGCGGTTGAGGCCCAGTGCCGGGACCAACCGGACCAACCGGGCCAACCGGGCCAACCGGGCCAACCGGACCAGTAGGCTTGGTCGGCGAGGTGTTGGCGGCTTCCAAGCGAGCATCATCGAGCAGCTTGGCTAAGTCGGGGCGGCGATACGCAGGTTCAATTTGGATCTTAGGATCAATTTGTGCCGCAGTGAGAAACGCCAGCTTGGCACTGTCGACTTGATTGAGCCCAGCAAAGTACACAATGCCGAGATACAGATGCACTTTGGCCGCGGCAGGATCGTTGTCCAGCTTGGCTTTTTTGGCGATCGTCAGCGCTTCATTGAGGAGCTTACGCGCCGTTTCGCTTTCGAAGTTGTCATAGTTCGACATCGCTTCTTTTGCCTTGGCAGCGATGTCCTGTTTGGCATCGGCCCAGGCCTGGGGCGAACGAGCGACGAGTGCAGCGAAAGCTAAAACCGCGCATGCAGCGGCAAGTAGGCGTGACATGCCCAGGGCATACCAAAAATCCCGGCGGATCGCTTAGAAAGTTTTGGCCAAAACGGCAACTTCGAATTTGCAACGTGCCGAAACACCGACTAGTACCTCGCATCCGAAGTTCGATCAGGGTTTTTCCGGCCCCTGCGGGTGCGGCCGGGAAAGACCCTGTGCGTGAGCCTACTTGACGCTCGGTCCTAGCCTCATTTTTGCTTCGTACCGCCAGTCAACCAGGAACTCTGAACGGACTTTGGATCTGCGGTACTAGCAAGCACCGTGCGGGCCGGTAAAGCTGACGGCGGGCGCCTAAACACCGTGCCCCGCGCGTGGCCTCCCGCGCGATGGGAGGGCGACGTTCGTGACGAGTACCGACTATTGACTGGTGATAAAGAACTCAACCCGGCGGTTTTGCGACCTGCCGTTGTTCGTTCGGTTGTCTGCAATGGGCACGGTTTCGCCAAAGCCTTGGGCCTCCATCCGACCATCGTCAATGCCTTTTTTCGCCAAATACGCCTTCACTGAAGCCGCTCGGTTCTTGCTCAAGTTGAGGTTGAAGCCGTCCTGGCCTTGGCTATCGGTATGGCCTTCAATGCGCACTTTGATGGCAGGATAATCTTTGAGCGCTTGGGCTACTTCGTCGAGCAACCCAAACGACATCGGTTTAATGGTGGCCTTGCGGGTGTCGAAGAACACGGTTTGTTTGAGCTCGATTTTGTTTTTGGTGACCACAATGTTGACGTACTTCTTCGGGCAGCCATCGCTTGGCTCACCAGGTTCGGCGGGACACTTGTCTTTGGCTTCTGGACATTCTGGCACGCCATCTTTGTCGTTGTCGCAATCAGGGCAACCGTCGTCGTCTTCAAAGCCATCTTGATCTTCGGCTTGGGTTGGACACTGGTCGATCTTATCGACTAAGCCGTCTTTGTCATTGTCGGCGTCTGGACAACCATCGGCATCTTCGAACCCGTCGCGATCTTCGGGCTGGAGCGGGCACTTATCATCTTTGTCATCAATGCCATCCGCGTCATTGTCGGGCTCAGGACAGCCGTCTTCGTCGGCAAATCCATCAAAATCTTCAGCGGCGCGTGGGCAGTCATCGCGATTATCTTTATAGCCATCGCCGTCAGCATCGCCTTCTTTGGGCGGCAACACCGGCGCTGCATCAACACATTTTTCGCGTGGCGATTTATCGAAAGCAGCCTTAGCGTTGCTGGCTGCAATCGCAGTTTCTTCATCGGCGCGGCGATAATCGCCATCGGAGATTTCTTGCCGCGCAAAATCATTGTGGGCTTCGGCGGTGGCCAATTCCACCGGCGCGCAGCGCATGGCACCGTTGTCCCGCGCTTTGGCAATCACACCGTCGGTGTCATCGGCCAATGCGCGCAAGCGAGTACCAGCGCAGCCAGCCAAACTTAGTAGGCCGAGCAAACTCAGTAAACTCAGGGCCAGCGGCAGCTCGCCCAGCACAACCAACCAACGGCGAATCATTGGGCAGCTCCCGTCGAGTTAACGCTTGCCGTGTTAGCCCCAGCCGCCAACGATTTCGGCGCGGCCTTGCGCCCGGCCGCTTCTTCACTTGCGCGTTCGGCCGCTTCGCCAGCGATTCGACCAAACCGATTAGCAGCCGCGAACCCGGCATGGGCGGCTTCTTCTCGGGCTTTGTGCAGATACAACGTCGCCCGCGTCCACCAATATGGCGAAAGCTCGTTAGCCTTGTTGGCTTGGGCCACGTCCACGGCTTCACTGGCGTGTTGGGTTACCCGATTGACATATTCAATCGGGCCACAAGCGCCGAGGGTGAAGAGCATCGTCGCCGATGCCAGCAGACTAACCAGAAACGGCCAATGAACGATCCGCGACAAAGGTGCGCGAGTAACGCGCGGTGGGTTGAATGCCGGCGACTTGTCGGCGGCAGAAGGGACGGGAACGTCCCTTGTAAAATCGAGGCTAGAAAATGTCCAACGTTGAGCTTTTCGTTTCATGTACTTTGTCCCGCTTATTACCTTGCGCGCACGCGGCGGCCATCGCGCATGAGTTCAATTGCCACATACGCTGCTGACACCAGCAGCGCCAATACCGAAACCAATAGGGCCCAGCCCAACACCACATTAAAAATCGACGTGCCTTTGCCAGCGTTGTAGCCAACATAATCGGCCGCGGTGCCGATGCGATGGCGAAAGATCAACACCGCACTCAACATTGCCAACAGCATGGCGCCGCTAGCATACAAGACCACCGCCACCATCTGGCGCCGAATCAAAAAACTGCCCACGTACCAACTACCAATGACCAACGACGCGTGGCCCACCATCAATGGCAAGCCCGCAATCAGCGAGAGTTTTTTGGGCTCCAACCAATACATCCAACTCCAAGCCGGGTGCACCACGTAAAAATACAAAGCAATCGGCGCGACAATCGCACCAGCGTGCAAGCTCACCAACACAAATGCGGGAGTGGCAAAAGGGCCATCGGCACGCACTCGGTCCTTTGCTGCAAGAGCAAAACCGAGGCCGCACAGTAGGTTCAATAGCCCGATGACGAGCATCGCTTGCAGTGTACACGGACCGCGGAGCAGATGCGGTGGTTACGGCGGTTAATTGTTTACTTCGCCGGTGTCGGCATCCACCGCGGCATCGTCGTTGCTGCCTTGGGGCGCACTACGTTGGCCCCGAAACGGCGGCGGCGTCGACACCCGGACTGGCGGCCGTGGCGGTTCAACCAGATGGAAAGCCGAAATTTCTTCAAGTTCTGCGTCGCTATCAGCTTCAAGCTCGTCGGCATGGCGAGAATCTTCAATGAGCGCGCCGGGATCAACTCGCTGCATCGCCGCGGTCGACATATCGTCATCAGGCCCGCCAGCATCACGCGTGATGCCGCTGGTTTCGCCGATCTCGCCTGCAACCGCGCGCACCCCGTAGGGCATCGCATTTGCCTCCGATTCGATCATCACACCGTCGCGCGCAGCCTTGGTCGGCGCTTGTTCA
>JAGPDK010000535.1 GCA_018057605.1 Kofleriaceae bacterium
GTTCGTTGCTTCGCAGCACGCTGGAGCAAGCCGGCGTTGTGCGCGAGGTGCTCGAGCGCGGGGCGCGGACCGGCCGCGCGCGGCTCGACGAAGCGCGGGCCGGCCGCCGGCGCAGTACGGCCTTGGCCGAACTTGGCGAAATTGTTTTAGAGCTGGTGCGCTCAGGGGAAGTTGAACTTGACGAATTGCCCGAGATCGCCGACGTGGTGTCGGAACTCGATCGGATCGATGCTGATGCCGACGGCGGCGGCGATGATCGCGGTGGCCGCGCCGATTGGGCGCGTTCGCGCAGTGCCATGCCGTCGATGCCTAGTCGCGACGAAACATCGTGGCCCGACGATCGAGGGCGATCCGGCACAGGGCCAGGTGCTCGGGCCGCGCGGCCAACCAGCGTCGAGCGCCGCACCGAGCCACGCGCACCTAGCCGCGAAGGCGTGTGGCGACCTGGAAATGTTGCGCCGGTGCTTCCGCCGAGTCAACCCGGCCGAGATCGGGTACCGCGGCCAACCCAACCAGAATCGCTGACCGCGCGCTTGCGCCGTGAAGCCGACGGCACCATTGCGTCACTGCGCCACGCGACGCCTGAACCCGCCACCGACGATCGCAAGTTGGCCTATGGCAATGTGCCACGCGGCGGCATCAGCTTCGACGACGATTTACATGAATATATGCACCCCGACGATGTTCCTGGTGACGATGGTCCTTCGGAAACATAACGGGCATTGTACAAAGGCCGTTTCCGTCCCTTGTGCCGACGACGAATCCCGGGCTGTGTTTCGGTTCATTCATTGGGCGATGCGGCTTAGCGCGGTGCTGCTGGTGGTGGCGTGCGAACGGCCGGTGCCACCGCGCGCCGCGGTGGCATTGGATCCCGCGGTGCTGCCAGCGTTGTATGGCCGCAGCGACGGTGGCCGCAGTCCTGGGACGCAACCGTTGTGGCCTTACACTAGCGTGCCGGTCCGGGCTAAGCTCGGTCGCGGCGTGGCGCCGTTAGCGGCAGCCGAGGTGCCGGTGTTTGCGCGTCCGACCATCACGACACCGCTGGAGTTGCCGACGGTGTGGCAACTTCCAAGTGCGCGGCCCTTGGCGGCCGTGGCGGGCCAGGCTAACGGTAGTGCGCACATTGAACTCATCGACATTGATGCTGGCGAAGTGTTGTGGCGCGATAGCACCACTTGTGCGGCGCCCATCGTCGCAGTGACCAGCGGCCTGGTGATTTGTGGTGATGGCAATGGCTTGCGCGCCCTCGACTTGCAAGGCGGGTTGCGGTGGACGCATCCCGGGCAGTGGGTCGCCACTTCCGGTGCGTACCTGATTGTGGCGCGTCCCGAACGCATCGAAGTTATCAATGCCGAAAGCGGTGCGCTTGAACGCGAATTAAAAATGCCGGCTAGTGTATCGGCGGCGATGCTGCGCGGTGTCTGCCAACATGCGAACGGGCTGGACATTGTCGTGGTCGACGGTGCTACGGTTACCAGGTTTATTGCTCCACCAGACCCAGCGGGCGCGATTACACCAACCTGGACTGCGTCGCTTGCCGCGACGGCCGTAGATTTTTCTGACGCGGCAGGGGGGTGTCGCGATGAATGGATTGTTCAAGGTGCGACCGAGCCAGGCGACGTCCTGTTCTCGTTGAGTCGGCTTACCGGCGCTGCGATTGCACGCATTCCTGACGTTACCGGTCTGGTTCGTCGGCGCGACGATTCGCTGTTGGTGAGCACGACGCGCAACGTTATTAACGTAAATCGACGCTTGCTACCGCTGGCAACCGACGTTGCGACCGCTACCCGGCTTAGCGAGTTGCCGCCGTTTGGTCGCATGGTAGCGACGTTTGGCGATGCTGCTTTGGTGCAAACTTCGGCGCATACCGCCATGTTCCTCGACGGTGCGCTGCGGGTAGTTTGGTTTGAACTAAGCGGGCAATCCGCTGCGATCGGCAAGCAATACGTCCTGGCTGGCAATCGACTCGGGCGCGCGGACCAGTCGCTGCATCGTTACCAGGTGCCAGTACCGTCGCGCGATCGTGCGCCCAGCCCAAGGCCGACCCGCCGGGCACCGCCAGGGTATGTCGCGGCCGAGTTGCGTGATTTGCCAGCCGCGGTACCGCTGCCGGTTGATCGCGCGATCACCGCCGCCGGTGAAGCGATGCATTCGGTTGGCGCGGCGCTGATCGATCCAGCGCAAAGTGCACATGTGTACGTGGTAACGATGGCACAAGCGCCCACCGCGCAATCGCACGCTGGGGTCTCGCTGCTTGATCTCGGTAGCAATCAATGGCGCTGGCACGCCCACGATGCGTGTGGGCCGGGTGCACCTCTAGCAATCGCGAAATCGGAAAACACGTTCCTTTGTGCATCACAGGACACCGGCCCGCAAGGCGCCACCGTGACGGCAACTGATGCATCGGGCGTGGTGCGTTGGCAGTGGCACGGCGCAACCATCGACGCCGTCAGTGCGCAAGGCCGCGTTGTCATGTTGCATCGCGGCCATCTTGTGACAATCCTCGACGAGACTACCGGCGAGCCGCGTGGCGACCTGCCGTTGCAGCCGTCGACACCGGCGCAGGCGGTACTAGTCGCAGCGAGTAGCGGCGCCCCTTGGTTGGTTGCAGTGCACGGGACCCGTTTGGTTGTGCACACGACGGCGGTTGGATTGGTGCCGTTGTGGGCGGTCCACGTCAGCGGCGTAGTTGAAACGCTGCAAGCTTTTGGCTCGACGGTGATCGTCGGTCTTGAAGACGGCGACAGCTACCTGGTTGACATCCCCACGGCGACGGTGCGGGCGATCCCCTCGGTGCACGACCGCCTGATGGTGCTCGGTGACCTGCTGTCGAGCGAGCGGTCCACCGGCAACGGTGTGTGGCAACAAGCGCTGCTTCGGTCCGACGCATCCATGCTCACACGCAACGACTACGCGATGGCGGTGACCCTCCCGCGCTCTGCGGTGGCACCGCCCAAGCGCCGCTGGCCACCAGTTGCAGCGCCTACTTCGTTACCGCCACGGGTGTTTCACTATCCTGCGGCCGCCAACTATGTACGCGGTAGCGGCAACAGCGAGCTGCTGTTGATGTTTTCAACCACGCACGTTGCAGTGGTCGCGCCGCTGACTGGTACGCCGCGGTTGTTGGTAACCTTGCCACCGGACGCGACTGGGGTCGGATTTGCCACGGAAGTTGACGGCCAGCCGCGTTCTGGCGTGCTCTTGCACGACCCGCTGCGGGCCGTGCTGTTCTGAACCACAGAACCTGGCCCGGTTCAATCAAAACAAATGTGAAACCTTGGCTACCAGTTTTTGCAGTGGCGGCGCTACTTCCGGCCGGTTCTTCGGTTATACGATCTAACTATGGCCCTTCCGTTTCGTGCTGCTTTGCGCTCCGCTGGTCGTTTTATCGTTTCCAATCCTTCGCAAATGTTCAACATGGCTCGCCATGCACTGGGTTTGCGAGTGGCGGTTCCGCTCGATGCGATCCGATGGTTCATCATCAACACGCCGCCTGGTAAAAAGGCGCCACAAGACGTCACCATCGCTACCCGGCCTCCAGCGATTGCGATTGGCGCCACGGTCGATTTGATGGGCACCACGGTGCGCGCCGGTGCGTCGGTGCGGGTCGAGCAAATCGAAGTTGGCGAAGATAAATTTCGAGTCACGTTAAAAATCATGGATGTAACCATGAAGGTGCTGGGCGAATCGTTTAGTCCGGTTGCCGGACTCATTAAATCGGGTGCGCTCGATTTGTCGAAGCCAGGCAATTTAGTGAAGTTCATGCCCAAGCGGCCGCCGGTGTTGGCTGAAGCCCACGACGACATCTTGGTGCTCGACTTGATGCAAAATCCTAAGTTTGCTGCAAATGACAAGATTCGCCGCGTGCTCGGCGCGGTGACACCGGTGCTGCAAGTGGCCAGCATGACCACCGAAGGCGACTTTTTGATCCTGCAACTGCGTGCGACGCCG
>JAGPDK010000092.1:0-7179 GCA_018057605.1 Kofleriaceae bacterium
CCGAACGTTACGCAGTCGGATCCCAACGCCAAATTCGGCTCCGGGGGCTTCTTCGGTCGGTGGGACGGGAGCGCCATCTTCAGTCACCACGGCGCCATCAGCGGTGGTAGTGGTTGGCTCGGTGGTTGCTGCTGCGTCATCGGCACGCGCCACATTCACGGTCAGAAGCGAAATTGTCGTTGCAGCGAGAATCGTCGAGTGCAAGTTCATATGTATCCTCCAGCCATTGCGGCATACTATACTTTGTTAGTTACTCGTATCGTTACGGCAACATTTCTATGACAACGCTGCGGCAACACCATCGGCTGGTTCAGCATGCTACCGCGACGCTGCGTTGCAATGCTGTGACTAGGTTGGCAATGCGAACGCGGCTGAGGTCGGTCGGTGCGCCGCCTGCGGCGCGCTCCGGGTTGGCAAGCTTCGCCGTCGCTGCGCTGCTTGGTTTTGTTGGTGTGACTTCGAATGGGTGTGCCGACGGTGCGAGTATCGGTGGCGCGTGTGAATCGCACGCCGACTGTCGTACTGCCTTACAGTGCGCCAGCAATGTATGCATTCCGCTTTGTCGTCGCGCACTTGATTGTGGCGATGGTGCGGCGTGTAACGCCAGTGGTTATTGTGTGGCTGGTACCAGTCGCGCTGGCGATATCTGCATTGCCGAAACCGCTTGTGGCCCTGGCCTCGCGTGCGTGTTGGACCCCAGCGATGTCGATCACGACGGTGTCATGCAGGCAACGTGTACACCGGATCGGCAAGGCCATGCACTTGGGTCGCCGTGTGCCGACGACACGGAATGTCGTAATGGTACGTGCGGGCTGGGTCATTGCATCGATCTTTGTGTTAACGATCGCGATTGTGGCGCCGGCCAGGTGTGCACGTCGATTCCTCGGGTTGAAGCTGGTGGCGCGCAGTTTTTTGGTTGCGTCGTGAACCAAGGCACGTTGACGTTCGAATTGCCGGTGCAAGGTGCCGTACAAAAAACCTTGTTGGCGGTGCCGGGTAATGCGCGCTCAGTTTCGCTGCTGATGACGCTTGATGATCAAAACCAACGCGTGGGCTTGACTAAAGTGGTCTCGCCCAAAGGCCGCGTGCTGTACACGCTGCCTGTGCAACAGGCTGATTATTATAGTAATTTTTTGCGGCACATCCCGGATCGCGGGCTTTCCGTGGCCCTGCTGCCGTCCAGTTTGGACAACGAATTTGAACACGGGCCGTACTCGATCGAGCTGCAATCATTTCGCTTAGGCCAGCCGGGTTCGGCAACGCCGCGCACCACCGTAGCCATGAAAATGGGCGATGGCGCGCTGCTTGATTTACATCTCAAATTTGCCGACCTCGTGGAGCATCCGTGTCGGGAACAATTGATGGCCCGCGCTGGCGTGTTGAATGCTGAAACCGCGCGTCGTGATTCCGAGTTTCAACAATATTTTATTAGCACGTTGCGTACGCTGCTGGGGCGTGGTGCGGTGAGCATCGGCGACATCACGTTTGAAGATGTGGTGGGACATCCAGAACTCGACGCGATTACTCAAGAATCTGCATCGGCGTTGTTTGCGCAAACCAACACCGCGGGCGGTGTGACGTTGTATTTTGTGCGATCGATCGCACCGGCAGGTCTGGCTGCGATTGGCGCAGCACCAGGGCCGGTCGGCGTGCCGGGCACCTCGCGGTCAGGTATCGCGCTAAGCATGGAAGCAATGTGTTATCGATCGTGGCCACAATTGGCGCGCACGGCAGCCCACCAAATTGCTGGCTACCTGGGTTTGTATCCAAACCGCGATATCGACGATGGCCTCGATCCGATCAGTGATACCGACGACGGCAGCGACAATTTGATGTTCTATTCTGAGCTCGGCGGCGTCGTGCTCACGCCGGGCCAAGGGCAAATTATGCAGCGGAGTCCAGCATTACGATGACCCGGCATAGTTTGTTGATGGCGCTTGGTTGTGTGGCTGCCTTGGGCGGTGCCGTAGTCGCGGTGATCGCGGCGCCGCAGGCATCACAGATCACGATCCCGGAGCCGGCCTTTGATGTGCTTAGTGCGATCGATTCGGTCCCGCAACGCGATCAAGTCCAGCGTGTATTTGGCGACAATGCGTTAGTTGAGTTGCAGCGCATCAGCATGGCGAGTTTGGATTCTGTCGATGCCGGCGTGCAGATTCGTGCCGTGCGCGCACTCACGCATTTTGTCGAAGGTCGCGCAACGGTGTTGTTGGTACTGGCGCGCCCGGAAGTTGCGACGGCACAGCGCGGCACGGGTGTAGTGTTGCAACGCACGGCCATTGAAGCTCTCGCGATCTATCGCGATGCGAGCGATGTTGCACGTGTGATTGGCTTCCTCGACGCCGAGTACAGTCGCGACGTCCGCGCCAGTGCAGCACACGCATTGGGTCTTATGGGCTCACCAACCGCCGTGGAACCCCTGCGTAGCCGGTTCCGAGTTGAGCAAAGTGCCCAAGTAAAATACGAAATTTCTAATTCATTACATATACTTGGTCAGTAAACCGGGCGTGGCCCGCAACAATCGGGGGTGGTCCCTCAGGTGGAGTTGCCGTGGCTGGTAGTTAGATCGTACAATATACAAACCACCGGGCGCATGTCCTCCATTCGAAACCAACCACCGAACGGAAGTTCTGACCGCCCCCGCAGCGAAAGCGGCCGGGAGGTTACGGAAGCTATTTCGGCTGACGTGGATCGAAAATTCGATCCAGCGTTCGATGGCGATGGTGCGGCGGTGGAATTTGATGACCAAAAAAGTGCGATGGCCATGGGTACGCACGACTCGAAACCACGAGATGGTGCCGCTGCAGGTGGCTATGCGGCGGACGATCCCACCAAAGTGTCAACACCGTTGGCGCGGGTGCGAACGCCGCTACCATCGAGTGCCAGCAGCAAGGCCGCGCCAACAGGCACCAAGCCACCGCCGTTCAAAGTCGAAAAGAAAATTGATGTCGAAGGCGACTCGAATCTTGGCGCCACGTTGGGCAGCTATCGAGTAGTGGAAATACTCGGTAAAGGCGGCATGGGCTACGTTTACCGCGCCGAGCACGTCAGACTTGGCCGCGAAGTCGCGCTCAAATTATTGCGCCCCGATTATTCGAAGCGACGCGATGCAGTCGCACGGTTTTTCCAAGAGGCCCGCACCGTCAATCGGGTCCGACATCGCAACATCGTCGATGTAACCGATTTCGTCGAACTGGAAGACGGCACCACGTTTATCATCATGGAACTGCTGCGTGGCACCAGTTTGGGACGATGGTCGCGTACCAAAGTTGATTTGCCGCGTGCGTTGACTGTGTTGGTGCAGATCTGCGACGGCCTCGCGGCCGCGCATGCCGTTGGGGTTATTCACCGCGATCTCAAACCCGATAATATTTTTGTTGAGCCAGCACCCGACGGCACTGAAGTGGCGAAGCTGCTCGATTTTGGTGTGGCCAAGTTGCTTAATCGCGACGACGAAGACGTTGGGTTTCAGACTGCTGCAGGATCGGTAATTGGCACACCGGCCTATATGTCGCCGGAACAAGCCGGCGGCATGGCGATTGATGGGCGATCGGATATCTATTCGCTCGGCGCGATCATGTACGAGTTGTTCACCGGTCAAACCATGTTTCGTGGTCGGTCGTTCGGCGAGTACGTGCGTAAACACTTGTCCGAATTACCAGTGATGCCGCACAAAACGCCGGGTGGCGCGACCATCGATTTGCGCATCGAATCCATCATTTTACGCTGCGTGGAAAAAGAACCAGCGCGGCGGTTTACTGATGCGCTTGAACTGCGAGACGCGTTGCTCAATGTGTTGGCCGGTTTTGAAACCCAACCGCCAGTGGCAGTGGCGACGCTGCTGCGGCCAGGGGCTGGAGCGGAAGCGCCGTTTGGCGCTGTCCCCGGTTCGGCGGTTTCGCTTGGTTCTCTGGGTTTTGCTGGCGTGCCAACGTTTGGTGCAGCGGTTGACCCCGGCGTTCCAGCGGTGCCAACCGCGGCGCTGGCGTATCCCGGTGAAAACGGGACGATGCAGTTATCGCAGTCGGCGTTGCAAAGCGTGTCGTCACATTATTCTGTGCTTACACCGTCGCAGGTTAGTTATTCGTCGCAACTTTCCCATGTGTCGCTGCATCGTCCGAAATCATCGCCGTGGCCGTGGATCATTGCATTTGGAATGGTTGCTGGTGCCGCGGTTGGCGTCGGCCTCTATGCCATGTCCGGCGATTCGGGCTCAGACAACCAAGCGATGTCGGTGACTGGCGCGAGTCCCGGTTCCGCTGCAGTTTCGGTGACGGCTGTGCCGGGCAACCCAACTCGTCCCATCGAAGTTCGGTTCGAAGCGACGCCGTCCGGCGGGGTTTATGTCGAAGGTGGATCGGTAGAGCTTTGTCATACGCCTTGTTCATTGAGCATCGATGTTGCTGATGGTGGCTCAACGTCCACACGTACATTTATGATTCGGGCCGAAGGTCGCGTTGATCAACCTGTACTGGTAGATGTTTCGCCGGTGGGTCGGCGTGAGTACGCGGTTCAGCTTGCTGAAAAAACTAGCATGGGCACTCCGTCGACTGACAGTAACGGGCACGCTGGCCATGATGGTCCCGCTGAGCGAGTTGGCAGCGCTGGGAGCGGCAGCGGTGGCTCGGCTGCAACTGTTGGCAACGGTAGTGGCGGCAAGCGGCCGCGGCCGACCAAGGCTGAAATCAAACCGGAGCTCAAACCAGAGATCAAGCCGGAGTTAAAACCAGAGATCAAGCCGGATGCACCAAACGTGATACCCGACACGTTGCCAGCGAAGGTTGAACCGAAGCCGCCGCAAAATCCGACAAGGATCTCGCCTTCGGATACAATTGACCCGTTCAAGCCTCGGTGATCATGCGCGTAGTTCTCAATATGTTGACAGTTTCGGCACTGAGCTTTGGCATGGTCATGCCATGGGTGGTGGGGGTACGGCCGGCGTACGCCGAAGACGCCATCACGCGAACGGCTAAGCGTTATTTTGCCAACGGTGAAAAACTGTTCGCGCTTGGCAAGTTCGATGAAGCGCTTGAACAATATCAGCAGGCGTTTGAAGCCAAACCCTTGCCTGGATTTTTGTACAATATTGGTCAATGCTATCGTAACCTTGGCAATTTCGATCAAGCCATATTTTCGTTTCGAAAATATTTGGCGCTTGAGCCCGACGTGCCTAACCAAGACGCGGTGCAGCGGCTCATTGATGATCTGGAAGACCGTAAAGCCCGCGAAGAAGGCCAAAAGCGATTTAGCGCACCAACGCCGGTCGTGGTGAGTCGCAAACCCGTGTACAAAAAATGGTGGTTTTGGACTGGGCTCAGCGCCGTCGCTGCGGCCGGCGGTACCACGGCCTACATCTTAACCCGCGACAAAGGCGCGCCGTCGACCACGCTGGGCGACATCACGATCAACCGATGAAGTTTTTGCGCGCATGCGGATCGTCTAGCTTGATGACGATGGCCGTGATGGCCGCATCTGCAACTGGATGCGCCGATGATCCGACGTCAGTGGTGTTGACTATTACTGCGCGGCCGGCCGTGATCGATGTTGATCAACTGAAAATCCGTATCGCTATCGACGGTGTTGGCCAAGATAAAATATTTGATATTACGAACGCGTCGTTTCCACAAACGTTGAGTATTTCAACAACGTCGTTAGCGACTGGTACTCTGAGTATTACCGCCGAAGCGACGGGTGGAGGAACGTTAATCGGGTTTGGTAAAGTTGATACCGCGTTCACGAATCCTGATGCGCAGCTAATGCTCGAAGCGGCGGATTTTGTGGTTAACGATACGGTCTTGGATGATCAAGAACTGGTGCAAGATTTCGAAGCGGCCGGTTATCAACTTGCGAGCTTTCCCAACGGTGAGTTTGATGTTGGTTTTCGTTCACCGAGCAACAGCGAGTATATTCAGCAAGGCCGTCGATTTACGATTACTAGCAAAAACGTCGTAACCACCGCTGCTGCTGATGATACTGCATGGAATTTCTCGACCGCCCCGACGCTGTCGTCGTCGGCAATTGCGATAGCTAACAATACTCGGCGAACTTTGGCGGCGTGGGATCTTACCACCGGCGTGTTAGCCACAAGCGGCATTGTTTGTCGGTCGATTTCGTCAACTGGGTCGCTCACGGCAGCGCCCAGCTTGGTAGCGGTCGATGGGCAGCCAGATGTTGTTGTGGTTGCACCACTGCCCAACGGCAATTTTGTGTTGGCGTGGCGGGGCTCGGGCCCTGTGGCGGGCGGCGTGTTTCAGATCCGCGCAATGATCGTCGACGAGAATTGCGCCGAAGTGGTGCCCCAATTTCAGGTTTCAGTCCAGGCTGTGGCCGGTCTGTCGCGCCCGTCGGTGGCTGCGCGTTCTGGCGGGATCTTGTTTGGTTGGCGCGGTGGTGACGATTTCCATATCCGTCGATTTACCATCGCGGGTGCGACGGCAAGCTTAGATGAAGTGTTGGTTTCCCAAGCTGCCGATCCAACAATCATGAGTAACGATTTCCTGCGTTTGGCGCCGTACGCATCGGGCTTCGCAGTGGTGTATCACCAGACGGTACTCGGCTCGCCGATTACTTCGCGCCTGTTGCTGCAACGCTTATCGATCAGCGGTGTGAAAGATCCCGCGACAATCGTGATTACGCCTGATACTCGTACTGGCGACCAGGAATCTTTTGGTGTGTACAGCACCGGCGATATGGATCCACTGATGGTTACTTGGCGCGGATGTCCCGACCAAACTGATCTTGATTGTGGCGAAATTTTTGGGCGCTTGGTGCGGCCAAGCGGTCAACCGATGGGCGAGGCGTTTATCGTGAATACGACAACCCTGGGCTTACAAGATACGCCATCGGTTACGCGTATCGGTCCTAGTGGCGACGCACCAATTTATGCGTTTGCGTGGAACGATAAGAGCCACGCTGAACCGGATACATCCGGTTCGGCGGTGCGCGCGCGGATCGTTTACCCACCCTACAACGCCGCAGTGAGCACCTTGGGTGCTGACTGCCGAACGGGCAAACCGACTTGCGCTGATGGGTTGGTGTGCATTGGCGATACCGACAACGTGCCGCGTTGTGTGCTTTCGTGCAATCCAACCGGCCCGGCGCCGCTGTGCCCGCTCGGGGGTTCCTGCACGAAGCAGGGCGATGTTGCCGGCTGTCGCTTTTAGTAGCTCGCCCGACGCC
>JAGPDK010000092.1:7279-13764 GCA_018057605.1 Kofleriaceae bacterium
CGCCGATCCTCACGGCTGGCGGCGTTGGCGCCCCGCTTCCGGTCCTCACGCACAGGCAGTGCGCTGCGGTCCGGTTCGCGCGCCGCCTTGCCAGCCGCGAGGCTTGGCGGCGGGCGGCACGACTGAACAGCAACCTTTGAGGCTATTCCGGTGCTCGCGCCGCCTTGCCAGCCGCGAGGCTTGGCGGCGGGCGGCACGACTGAACAGCAACCCTTGAGGCTATTCTTCGTCGCTGCGGTGATCGATGCCGAGGGCGCGCATCTTTTTGTAGAGATGGCTGCGTTCGAGTTGTAGCTCTTTGGCCGTGTTGGACACGTGGTGTTCGTTGACGTCGAGCGCTGCAATAATAATATCGCGTTCGGCTGCGGCCACCAAATCTTTGAATGGCACACCACGCAGATGGTTGGCCTTAACTAGTTTCACCGACGGCAGTGCTTCAGCAACATCGGCCTCGGTGATGATCTCACCGTCGCCGGTTAAAATGATCAAGCGCTCCATGACATTTTTGAGTTCACGTACATTGCCGGGCCAGTCGTGTTGCATCAACAGGGTCATGGCACTTGGTGCGAGCTTTTTGCTGCGGCGATCGTTGCTCGCACACAGTTGTTCTACAAAATGCGCGCACAATTGCGGAACGTCTTCGCGTCGAGCGCGTAATGGCGGCAGTTCGATGGGCACAACGTTGAGCCGATAGAACAAGTCTTCACGAAACCGGCCAGCCGCGATTTCTGCGGCCAAATCTTTGTTGGTGGCGGCGATGACACGGACGTCGACTTTGATGGTTTCGGCACCGCCGACGCGCTCAAGTTCGTTTTCTTGCAAGACCCGAAGGACTTTGGCTTGCGCGCTGGGGTTCATGTCGCCAACTTCGTCGAGAAACAACGTGCCACCGTCGGCGAGCTCAAATTTCCCGCGGCGTTGGCTCAGAGCGCCGGTAAACGCGCCTTTTTCGTGGCCAAACAGTTCACTCTCAATCAACTCAGCTGGAATGGCGGCGCAGTTAAGTTTGATGAATGGGCCAGCAACGCGTTTAGAGTGATCATGGATGGCGCGTGCCACTAATTCTTTGCCGGTGCCGTTTTCGCCGGTAATTAACACGCGCCCTTGGCTCGGCGCGGTTTTGGCCAGCTTGTCGAAGATGGCTTTCATCGACGCAGCGCTGCCAATCATGGCAAATTCGGCTTTGGACCTCGCTCGTAACCTATCGTTTTCATGCGACAAACGAGAGAAATGCAAAGCATTTTGCACCGTTAATAGCAGCTTGTCGGACGACAGCGGCTTTTCGATGAAATCGTGGGCGCCTAACTTCGTTGCTTGAACGGCGGTGTCGATATTGGCATTGCCAGACATCATCACCACGGTTACGCCGGGTTTGGCGGCCCGGATCTTGGGCAGCACTTGCAGGCCGTTCTCACCTGGCATCATGACGTCGAGTAGGACTAGGTCGATCTCGTGCTCGATTAGCTTGGTTAGGCCCAATGCACCGGAATTAGCGACCTCAACCCGGTAGCCTTCGATTTCGAGTGCGCGTTTGACCGTGGTCAAAATATTCGGCTCGTCGTCGATTACCAAAAGGCTGTTGCGTGCCATGGCTGCAAACTACCACCAAATTGCGCAAAAATAGTGCGATGTCAATGATTTGACTCTGAGGCAATTGGCCATTAGGTTCCTGCTATGCAGAACACCGCGCGTCTTCTTGGTAGCCCTATGATTGTGAGGGTATGTGCGGCGTTTGGCGCTGTGCTGCTCGCTATGACACTGGCCGGTTGCCCAAGCAAAAAGCCAAAAACCGCAGCGTGCAAAACCGACAAAGAGTGCAAAGACGGCAATGTCTGCGTTGCCAACAAATGCGTGGAATGCGGTTCCGACGGTGATTGTGACAAGGGCCAGACCTGCAAAGCCAATGCGTGCGTGGCCGCGCCGGAATGTGTCAAAGACAGTGAGTGCAGCGGCGGCAAAGTTTGTCAAGCTGGCGCCTGTAAGCCGTGTTCAAACGACGGTGAGTGTGGCGCTGGTGGCACGTGTGATGCGGGTGCGTGCAAGCGTGCAACGGCATGCAAAACCGATGAGCAGTGTGCTGACGACGAGGATTGTGTCGAAGGATTCTGTCGTCGACCATGGAAAGACCCCAACGCTGGAGTTACCGGTTGTGTGTTTACCAACATTTACTTTGGGTTTGATGACTCATCGGTGATGACCAGCGAACGCGACCGCCTTGATGCCAACGCTAGCTGCATTGAAAAAACCAAGGACAAGTCGGTGGGGCTCATCGGTCACACCGATTCGTCGGGCACAGAAGAATACAACATCGCCTTGTCGGAGCGGCGGGCCCAAGGTGTCGCCGATTATCTGGCACGGCTTGGCGTTGATCCAGCGCGGTTGCAGGTAGTGCCGAAAGGCGAAACCGAATCATCGGGCTTTGGCGACGACAAAGATCGCCGAGTCGAGTTTCTCTGGAAGTGATGCATCAGGCGGGGCCTTTCCCGTGCCCCGTGTCAGGTTCGGTTTTTGCCAGAAGGTAGTTTATGCGTAGATCAATCGCTGCAATCGTTTTTGCTACAATCTGTGCCAGCGCTGGTTCGGGTTGTTTTTGGGTAACCACCAAGAGCGAAGGCGGCACGATGCGCAAAGACATCAAAGGGCTCGATGGTCGGCTAGCAACCAAGGAGCAAGCGCTCGACGCTCAGGTTGAGCAACTCAAAAAAGTGATTGAGGATGCGACCAAAATTCTCAAGCGCAACAGTGCTGACCTCGGTGCCGATGTCGAAGCGCTACGGCATGATGTGCAAATTGCTACTGGGCTAGTTACCTCGGTGAACAACAGTGTTGCCGAATTGCGAGCCAACGTGGACGCGTTTAAGCGCGACTCTGAAGGGCGATTGTCGGCGCTAGAGCAGCGGTTGGCAACGATTGAAAGTGGCAAGCCAACAGCAAGTTCTTCGGCCGATGAGCTGTGGAAATTGGGCTCGACCGCGTTTGAAAACCAGCGCTACAACGAAGCGATCGATGTCTACAAACGGCTGGTCCAAACCTTCCCAACGCATGATCGCGCCGACGATGCTCAGTATTTTCGGGCGCAATCGTTGAACAACATGAAGCAGTTTGATGACGCGATTCGCGAGTATCAACGCTTGTTTGAAAAATATCCGGACAGTTCGTTGGCTGACGATGGTTTGTATTTCGCTGCGTTGGCAGCCGAAAGCCTCAAGAATTGCACCGAGGCCCGGACCTACCTATCGTTGGTTAAATCGAAATTTCCTAAATCCAACGTTAGTAAATTGACCGACGCAGCCGACAAGCGCATCAAAGCCGGCAAAGGCACTGCGCGCTGCACATCGTAGTCGTAGTAGGCTAGGCACATGCAACCGACTGAGGTGGAACAGCTAGACACAACGCAGGATCTGATCGTCCCTCGGGTTCGAGAGAGTAGCTGGGTGTTCTTTTTGGTTGCACTGGGATTGGTGATGCCCGCACTGATTATCACCGCGCTCGAAGGCGTGGTTGACGTTGCTGCGCTGCTGGCGGTGATAGGGTTGCCGATCGTCTATTGGACAGGACGCAATGCGATTGTGAGCCCACCTTTGTTGCGTGCGTCCGAGCAAGGTCTTCGTTTTGGCGGCGGGAACCTGGTGCCCTGGGATGCTGTGAAAATGATCGGCGAGGCAAGATTAGACATGCAATCTAACGGTGTGCGTGCAGATTCGGCAGCCGTGGCAATCTATTTCCACAAAGCCAAAACTATCTTTCGCTTGCCGATTGCGTACTGGTTTACGTCATTCGCTAGCATCGGCGACGTTGATGTTTCGACGAATGCGACCAAACAATTGTCCCGTGTAGTTGCATCGCAACTTGACGCTCGCAAGACACGCGCCCTCGGTAATGAAAACGCTGTAACCGCTGGCATGGTTGGATTACCACCTGCGCGTGTTCGTAATTCGGATTAGCTGCACTGAAACTGAAAACTACTTACCGCCGGCGTCTTTGAACCGTTGCAGCGAGTCTTTTTTGTTTTCATAGTTTGGCGCCAGCTTGCTATGGCACGCATTGCAGGTCTTGATTTTCTTTTCCTTCATGAAAGCTTTCATGACGGCTTTGGCTTCTTTTTGGCCACCTTTTTCGCAGGCAGCTTTGACTAACTCGGTTTTGAATTCTTTGGCTTTGCATGGGGCATCAGCAGCGCTGGCCGCTGACGTTGAAAACGAAGCGAAGCCGATGGTGGCGGCAATGGCAACAAGCGAAGCAGAGATGAGTTTGATCATGGAATTGGTCCTAGTTGCAGTGTCCTACTCCCAGCATGGACGTAGGTAACGGCGATTGATTCAAAAAACGCGGCACTACATCATACCAACGAGTTGCAGGCAATCGCACCGCTGTAAGCTCGGCATAAACATCAAAAATAGTATTGAAATCAATTAGTTGTGAAGGTGCTTACATGTAATCACACAGGTCGCGCAAATAGGCGAGCAGCCTGGCTGATGTCGGCGCTATTGTTCACGGCGGAGATGGCGCAGATCGCAGCGGCGCCAGCGCCATACACGGCAGTGGCGTGCGGCGCGGTGATTCCACCAATGGCCACTACGGGTACCGTGGCTAACCTGCATGCGGCTTGTAGGCCCTGCAGGCCAATCACCGGATCAGGATTGGTTTTGGTTGTGGTGGCGTATACAGGGCCGCAGCCAATGTAGTTCGCGCCGGCTTTGCACGCGTTGATGACTTGGCTTGGGGTATGGGTCGAAATGCCAATCCAAAACGGTGCCAGATTGGCGGCCACATCGGCGGCCAGCCCAGCACGATACGCCATACTTTGTTCGCGTGCCGCCATGATGGGTATGTCGGTTTGGCCGAGGTGCACGCCCTCGGCGCCGATCTGCAGTGCCAGGGTGATGTCATCGTTGATGATCAACGCTGCACCGTGCAATTGGGTGATGCGTCGAGCCATGACCGCCGTGGCGCGAAGTTGTTGTGGCGATGCCATTTTCAGCCGCACTTGCAGCACCCGCGCGCCAGCGTGATCGAGGCTTACCAACTGTTGGGCTAGCGTTTCATCGTCGCGATCTAACACCGCGTAAAAGCCACGGATACACGTACTAACTGACAGCTTTGGGCGCAACTGCGCGCTAAGGTCGAACACTGTGGTAACTCGTAGCAAACCCACGTCGGCACGCAAAGCGTCGGCACCAGCAAAGACACCTAAGCACCCACTGGCCAGTGCCCCACGGGTGGCGGCGAGTGTCGCGCAGGACGGCACCGGCCCACGCTCATCCACCGTGACTACGGATTTAGTGAGCGGCCTTACCTCGCGGGCCGGTAGTGCACCCGCCAACTTTGAGCTCAAATCGCCGTTTCCGCCGGGCGGCGATCAGCCCAAAGCGATCGCGGAATTAGTCGAGGGTCTGCAGCGGGGCGACGGTGCGCAAGTGCTGCTTGGCATCACTGGTTCAGGTAAGACTTTCACGATTGCCAATGTGATTGCACAGGTTGATCGGCCGACGCTGATCATCGCCCACAACAAAGTATTGGCGGCGCAGTTGCACGGCGAGTTTAAGGAGCTGTTTCCAAATAACGCCGTGCACTACTTCGTGAGTTACTACGATTATTATCAGCCGGAAGCGTACGTTGCGACGACCGATACGTTTATTGAAAAAGAATCGATCATCAACGAAGAAATTGATCGCATGCGCCACGCGGCGACATTTGCCTTGCTGTCGCGTCGTGATGTGATCATCGTGGCCTCGGTGTCGTGCATTTACGGCATTGGTGCCCGCGATGCGTATGCATCGATGACCGCAGAAGTTGAAGTCGGAAAAACCATTGATCGCGACAGCATTTTGCGGCGCTTGGTTGAGTTGCAGTACGAACGCAATGATCTTGATTTTCATCGCGGCACGTTCCGCGTGCGTGGTGATACCGTCGAGATTTTCCCGGCGTATGAAGCTGACACGGCGATACGCATTGAGTGGTGGGGTGATGAGATCGAGAGCATCAGTGAGATCGATCCGCTGCGCGGCAAAGCCCGCCAAGCGCTGCAACGCGCCGTGATTTTTCCGGCTTCACACTATGCAACGCCGGCCGATACGCTCAAACGCGCGGTTGCCGATATTCGCGCCGAGTTGCGTGAACGGTTGATCGAATTATCAGCCCAAAACAAGTTGCTCGAACGTCAGCGGCTTGAACAGCGCACCATGTACGATCTCGAATCGATTGAGCAGATGGGTTTTTGCTCGGGCATCGAGAACTACTCACGCCACTTATCGGGCCGCAAAGCCGGGGAGCCACCGTACACGTTGATGGACTATTTCCCCGACGACTACTTGCTGGTCGTCGACGAATCGCACCAGACCGTGCCACAAATCGGCTCGATGTATGCTGGGGATCGATCGCGCAAAGAAAATTTGGTGAATTTTGGTTTTCGTTTGCCGAGTGCACTGGATAATCGGCCGCTCAAGTTTGAGGAGTGGCAACAGCGTGGGCGTCAGAGCATTTAC
>JAGPDK010000536.1 GCA_018057605.1 Kofleriaceae bacterium
TTATTGCGCGCGTGTTTGGTATCCGCGCGTTGTTGCAACGCACTGGCGAGCGCGGCTTGCACGGGTGTCATCGTGATATTGGCGAGTGTGGTCAAGCGATGATCGCGCGCGATCATTTCGTGTCGCAGACTTTGCACCAGCGGCCCTACCAGTTCACGCGAGGCGCCGGTTACCAGCGTGATCCACAACCGCGAAAATGATGGCGAAAAAAATGGCACCGGCACCATCTTGCGTTTGACACCGAGCTGCTTGGCAACCAGCTCCAACAATTCTCGATAGGTCACGATATCCGGCGCACCGATGTCGTAGGTTTGGCCAGCGCAGGCCGCGTTGCCAGCTGCGAACGCTAACAATTTCACCACATCGTCGACGGCAACCGGCTGGGTCCGAGTTTTGGTCCAGCCAGGGCAGGCCATGGCTGGGAGCCGTTCAACCAAGCGCACCAGCATTTCAAAGGATGAACCACCGCCGCCCAAAATCAGCCCAGCCCGAATGGTGGTGACGGGTGTGCCGTATAAGCCGAGCGCGTGTTCAACTTCGTGCCGGCTCTGCAAATGTTTGGATAGCGCGCCATGTTCGGGCAGCAGGCCGCTTAGGTAAACGATCTGTTTGACCCCGGCTTTGGCGGCGGCTCGGCCAAAGTTGTCGGCGCAGATCAGATCAAGATCTTCAAACGTGGCTTGGGTTAACCGCGCGCTCGGCATCATGCTGTGAACCAAATAGATTGCGACGTCGGCTCCGGCGAGCGCTTGTTCGGCCTCTTTCAAGTTGAATAAATCGGCGCGTTGCCACGCATCGACGTTGACACCCGCCGGGGCTGTAGTGCCACGACCTACGCCACGCACGGCAAACCGTTCACGCAAAGCGTTGGCCAGCGCACCGCCGATGAACCCACTGGCACCGGTCAGCGCAACCAGCGGCTTGGCGTCAACGTCGGTGTCGACGGGCGCTTGAGAGTTGTCAGATTCGAGCGCAGTGGGCACGCCGCAGTCTAGGGCATCTTTGGCGATATACCAGGCTGTTCGCAGCGAGGAATGAGCGTTGCGTAATCGGTGCGCTCACCGCGGCGTGACTACCTGAATGCCTCGACGCGCCAGCGGAGCAACGATGCGTTGTGCCACCGCTGCGTGGAAGATGTCGGCGTAACGAATCTTGGTAAGCCCGCCGCTGGGAACGTGCGGCACACAGCGGCCGCAGTCCTGGCGCCAGACTTCGGCGTAATAAGTCAGGGCGGTACTTGCGATCTGCCCAAGCTGGCGCCGATCCTCGACGGTGATCTGATCTTGCGCCCAATCAAGCGCCCAAAAACCGAGTTGGGCATGTTGGCCTTCGTCGGCTAATAGTCGTTGCAACACCGCACGCAACACGGGTGGTTCAACGCCGTCGCGCGACGCTGCCAACGCTGGCACGCTGAGGTTTTCACCGATGCATGACACGTTAACCAACACCTCCAAGGCTTGCATCAGGGGGCGGGCGTGGGGCGTGGGCGCCGGCGTAACCGTGGGTAGATCGACCATCATGGGTACTGCGCCGCCGAGTTCCATCACGACTTTCGAGACCAACTCAACGTGGTCCATCTCATCGACCGCCATATCGGCGGCGGCCGCGATCAGATCGATGGGCGCACCGGCTTGGGCCAACAACGCTGCCACCGATGCGAACGCTGCGCCCGAGGCGTATTCGGTAAACACACCATTGGTCCACAGCGCACGCGCTTCATAGCGTTCGCTTGGTTGCAGGTAAGCTGTAGCAAGTGAGCGCCAATCAAAATCGCGAGTAGTTGATTTGCCGGCGTGGCCACGCCGCTTTTGCAACCGTGCGTAGGCGGCACCGCCCCATAACTCGCAGCTAAAGAGTGCGGCGGTCATGAGTTACTGCTCGAACCGCGTGGCGAGGGCGCAGGCGTTGGTGCGGGCGTCGGGGCCGGTCGTGGCGTCGGAGGCTTCGGCTGTGGCGCAGGCGTCGGTGTTGGGGCCGGTGCCGGTTGTGGCGCTGGGCTCAAAACGTCAGGTTCACGCCGACCTTTCATGCGCACGTTGCCGCACAAAGGTCGGCCGTTACCGTCGAGGCGGGGCCGCATGATCGGCTCGGCGCGCCCGTCGCTGGCTTGGTTGTCGGTCACGCGATTGGCCTGATCGTCGTCGGTACAAACATCATCCCCAGTGCCAGCATGGCTAACCTGAGGCAGCAGAGCCAGGGCAGCGATCGGTGCGAGTAGAATCTTCATGGCGCGTCGTGGGTTGGTCATAGAACTCCTTGCCTACTCAGGACGCGCGAGTTGAAACAGTGTTAACCAAGCCATGTAAAAAATATGAATCGTCGTTTAGTCAGAACGTTTGAAGATGTCCGCGGCGTGTTAACCGCGCATGGCTTCGAGGTGAAAGCTGACATGTGTCGAGCGGTGCCGGCTGATTACAACACCGGGACCCACGGTTTGTTGACGATCTTCAACGGTCGCGCATTGATTCCGGGGTTGTGGGGCTACCTGCCAACTTGGATGAAAGATCAATCGCGGTTTCAACTCTCGGCGCGGATCGAAACCGTATTCGAAAAGCCGATGTTCCAAGGCCCCGTGCGCAACAGCCGT
This sequence comes from Kofleriaceae bacterium, assembly GCA_018057605.1. Lineage (GTDB taxonomy): Bacteria > Myxococcota_A > Polyangia > Haliangiales > Haliangiaceae > JABFXX01. Next base: position 2,588 of record JAGPDK010000536.1, read on the forward strand.
TGCGTGGTGCCGGTTGACGCCTACGTTGAACTCAACCCAACTGGCCGGGCGTTTGTTGGCCCACATTTGGTGTATCGCCAAGATCACACGCCGTTTTTCCTGGGTGGTTTGTATACTGAAAACCTCGACGGCAACCCGACCGTGGCTTTGTTAACCAAGCCTGCCAGCGCTGCCATGCGTGGCTTTTGTGAACGCATGCCGGTGGCGTTTGATGACCACATCGGCGGCAGCAAGTGGCTATTGGCCAAAGACGTCAGTCACAACATCGAATGGTTTTCCCATCACGCCATTGCCGCGCGCGTGCTCGATGAATCGCAAAATGATGCACAGTTGCTCGACGCCCTACCTACGTAAACACAGGCCAGCGATGGCTATTTTTCAGTGCGCTGAATAAGAGCCACGGCTGTTATGCAATCCGCTGAATAGTGGCCATAGGCATCGTCAACGCCGAAGTCCAGCCGGCGTTGCGGTGTGCGAAAAACCGCGAAAATGCGGCTGCGCACATGTCCCACCTGAACATGCGGCACCCAAAAATGCCCAAAACGATCCGGATCGCAAAAAAAATACATAGGAAAAGCTGAAAAAGTTGCCCCGATCACGCTGTGCGCTGAAAACGAGTGGGCACGCAGCGCTACCAGCGAATCAACACGGGGAAAAACAGCAAATGGCTCTTATTGAATTTGACGACGTAAATCACGCAAAGATTTTGGTCATTGGCGTTGGTGGTGGTGGCGGTAACGCTGTTAACACCATGATCAGCGGCAACCTGGACGGTGTTCAGTTTGTTGTTGCCAATACCGACATGCAGGCGCTCGACGCCAACATGGCGCCGCACAAGATTCGCCTCGGTAACGCGCTGACCAAGGGCCTCGGCGCTGGCGCCAACCCTGATGTCGGCCGCCGTGCCGCTGAAGAAAGTATCCAACAAATCGCCGACGCCATCTCGGGCGCCGACATGGTGTTCGTGACCGCTGGCATGGGTGGTGGTACCGGTACGGGTGCTGCGCCTGTCATTGCCCAAATCGCTCGCGATTGTGGCGCTTTGACCGTTGGTGTGGTCACCAAGCCGTTTGGCTTTGAAGGCAAAAAACGCCAACGCCAAGCGCTTGATGGCATCGCGCGCCTCGAAGAGGCCGTTGACACCTTGATCGTTATTCCAAACAATCGGCTGTTAGCGTTGGTGGGCCAGAACATGGCGATGGTCGAAGCTTTCCGAAAAGCCGACTCGGTGTTGCTTAACGCCGTGCAAGGTATCTCGGACCTCATGACGGTACCGGGCCTCATCAACGTCGACTTTGCCGACGTGCGTACGATTATGAATGGCATGGGCCGCGCGCTCATGGGTACTGGCGTTGG
>JAGPDK010000093.1 GCA_018057605.1 Kofleriaceae bacterium
CGATGGGGAAACACCATTTACGCGGTTTAAACTGCAGCGGATCGGCAGCTCCGACAAACCAGACTGCGGCGGTGCGGCCGAGCGCGGAGTAGGTGGTGTAGTTGCGTTTGACCAACAAGCCTTGGGCGGCGCCATAAGCTTTGATCGATGGTATTTCGCTGAGCAGGTCGGCGACCCAGCTAGGTGTGTTGGGGTCGGCGATAACTTTTTCGATAGGCCGGGCCCGTCGCAGTAGATCGAATTGGCCGTACGAGGCTTGGGCCAAGTACCGAGGCATTAAACAGCCGGGCAGTGCGATCAGCAGCGCGGTAGCGAGCATCGCGAGAAATATCCGGCGAGCCGTCGCCGCGATGGTTCGGGTCACGCTAGCCGGCCGGCAATCGCCGTGGCGAGCGTAGCACCGTCGGTGTTGTTGAGCTGCCCGGGCCGCCAGGTCAGCCCAAGGCCGCGACCATCATCGAATTTGGGGATAATGTGAAAGTGTACGTGGAACACGGCTTGGTGTGCGGATTCGCCGTTATTTTGCAATACGTTAAAACTGCGCGCCCCAGTTGCAGCCAACACTGCGCGGGCAATGCGCGGCATCACGCGCCCGATGGCGGCAGCGCTATCGTCATCGAGTTGATCGAGCGTGGCGGCTGCGCGTTTTGGGATGATCAACGTGTGCCCCGGTGCCAACGGAAAGATGTCGAGAAACGCCAACACCAAGTCATCTTCGTAAACTCGATGACAAGGAATTTCACCGCGCAGAATTTTGCTAAAGATCGTGTCGCTCATCGCAACAGCCTATCAGAACGTCGATGGCGTTGGGCACAGACCATTGATTTCCGCCGGGGTGGTCGCAAATGGTGTCAACCTGCCGTTGCTGGTGTTGACCGTGTAGATGTTGGTGATAGCTTCAGAGGTACCTTCGGCAAGAAATAACGTGCTGCCAAACAATGCCATGCCTTGCAACTTATTTGGTAGCAAGGATCCGTTCAGCGTCGGACCGATACCGAGGGTCGAGTTCGCGACAACGGCAGCGTGGAGCACGGTCGAGGTGTTGGTTGCATAGAACACCGACGTCGCGTCTTTGGGTGCAATGGCGTTACCGTTGGTCATCGTGGGTGTTGCACCCATGGCAGTGAGCACTGCGCTGGTTGGGTTGATGGTAACCAACCGCTTAAAGTTGGTGCAGCAGCCGGTAGATGTGCCGATCAAAGTACTACCGACGAATGTCATGGCTCCGATACGATGCGTCGCGTTGTCGGGGGTCTTGAGTGTGCCAATGGACACCACCGCGCCATCGGTTGGATTGAGTTTGACTAGCTGGCGCGGTTGGTTGCCACCTCGACCCGTGGATGAAAACACCTCACCCGTAGGCGAAGTTGCGCAGCCGATAAGCCGGCGCTGCGCCGTGCTCAACAAGGTGACGGCTTTGGTCTCAGGATCGACGAAAAAAATCCGGCTGCGTTCGCCGCCAACTTTTTCGGTCGCTAGCAAGCCGGGTTTGCTGAGGCGAAATTGGTCATCTAACGTAGGGTTGCCATTGGCATTTTTAACCTGAACCACCACCGGAGCAAACCCTGGTGAATTGGGTGCAGCGGGGGCGGTCACCGCGATAATGGTGGTGTCGTCGACCACTTGTACATTTGTAGCCGCAACTCCGGCGATTTCGACGGTGGGTGTGCCCGCTTCATCGGTGATGAAGCCACGGCCGGTGATCTTGATGGCGGTGCCACCCACACTGCGACCGAGTAGCGGTTCAATGGTTAGCGCGAGGGGCTGGGCGTTATAGCGAAAGCCTTTTTCGAGTTTGGTAAAGCCACTTTGCACTGCGACACTAATGTCGACGCTGGTTGCCGCCGCGCCATTGGCTGCGGCTGGTACGGTAAAGGTGATTTCGGTATCGCTGATGGCCACGGCGTTGGATACAAGTGCACCGTTGAACACGACTAGCGGCTCGCCTGGCTCAGCTTGGAAGTTGGTGCCGGTGATTGTCACTGTGTAGCCACCAAGGGCTGAGCCGTGATCGGGACTGATCGAGGCGATGGTCGGCACAGCACCCTTCTGGTCAGTTACCGAGCCGCAGCTTGACCAAACCGCAAGCAAGCAGGTCGAGATCAACGCGAATCCTACGCTTTGGCCATGGGCCCTAGATTGCCGAATCATTGAAAAAGCTCCATCGCGGTGACTGAGATGCCGAATTCTTCGACGATACCGGTGATCCCGGTGGTTGGATTGATTGTAACGATTTGGCCATCACGGGTGACGCCATATAGGATGCCGTCGAGCACACGCACATCCGCGAAGTGTGGCACCTCGCCACCGACAGTTGGCGGCGAAATCGCAACTTGTGGACCGAGCGCGCCGGTGGTGACGTTGATTGACATAATTTGACCGCCACACGTCGCGAACATGGTGGGGCCCAGGAGCGCGAGCCCACATTGGGTACCACCGGGAATCAGGGATGCGCCAATTGGTGCGAACTCGCCGGTGGTGATGTTGAAGCGACCGAACTGACCGCCGCGGGCGATAGCGTAAATGTCGCTGCCCACGCGTTCGAAGGCAATTACCCGGGCGCCGCTGCGCACGGATTTGTCGATATTTTGCGTGCCGAATTCGATTTGACCAAACGTGCTACTGCGGGTGTGGGCCCAATAATTGCCGGCTGCATCGACGAACAGCGCACGAAAGCCAGGTTTTTCCACGGTCCGTCGTTTCGGGCTATTCGGGATGTCGACCAAGGTGCGCGAAACCGGGTCAAAGAACGCTGCAAAATTGTTGTTGCTTTTGGAGAAAAGGATGAAGCCTTTGCCGAGCGTCGGGACGTATTGTAGGAGGCCACTCGCGGTCGCCTCACCGACGGTGTTTTGTAATTTGATGTCCGGTTGTGACAACGGCAGGCCCGGCCCAATTTGAAACGATAAGCTGGTATCGCTGGTGATTTTGATATCGGTTGCAGCCACGCCGTCGACGGTAATCTTTGGTATGCCAGCGTCATCGGCAACAAAGCCAGAACCGGTTAGCACCACTCGTGTGGTCTTGTTGTATTCGAGCCGCGCTGGCTGTGCCGCAGTGATGGCTGGCAGCGCTGAATAGTTGAATTTGCCTGATTCACTGACGTAGCCGTTGCGATTATAAACCACCACAGCGCGATCACCTGGGGTGGCGCTTGGTGGCAACAACACTTCCAGGGTTTGATCGTCTACCGCACTTGCTAACGGCGCTTCGACTCCGCCGATCAAGACTCGGTTGGGTTGCGCGCCATCGGCGAGGAAACCCGTGCCGGTGATCACTAGGCGCGTGCCGCCTTGTAACGGGCCATACGGCGGGGTGACGGCTTCGATCGTGGGCGGCGCGTTGGTGTCGCTGCCACAACTCGCGATCATCAAGCTGGTTAACAAAGCACCAAGGGCAAGCCCTCGACGACCTATACAGTGCGCTGCGCGCGATACCCTAATGTGTTGCTGCACGCCGAAACGCTACCATGGTATCGGACTAAACTGGCGCGGTTGCTATTTGGTTTCGTCGCAAGCCGCGAGTTGTTCCGCTGTCTTTGCAGCGATCGTGCATTCGACGATGTTTTTGGGTGTCTTGTTCTGGCAGGCATCCATAAACTCGGCGGTCTTAGCGTCGGTGGCGGCCTTTTTTTGCTTGGCAATGGTGGCCTTGAGCTCAGGCGTGTCGGCTTTGGCCCCGGCCGTTGCGAACTCGATATCGAGAATATTGGTCAACGCTTTGGTGCACTGGTCGGATGATGCGCCGTTCTTGCAGCCCGTCGACGCCGATAGGGTCAGGGCCAATGCGCCAGCGCCAGCGCAGCTAGCTAGACGACCCGAGAGGTAGAGACTGGACCAGCGAGCAAAACGAATTCCCATGGCTAAATCGTATCATTGCTCGGCAGCGAGCAAAGCGCGGAAGGCGTGGATCTGTGCTTGAATCCGGGCTTCGGCCGGCACCGCTTGGGCTTTGGCGGCCACGGCATCGGCGGCACGCGGGGCGCCATCGGCGGCTAATGCTTGGGCTAAATGCAGGGCAATCTCGGCGCGCGCCGGGGCCAGGCGGTGGGCTAAATCTAAGATCCGCACCGCCGTCCGGCTGCGGCCTTGGCGCAGCAGCACCCAGCCACGGGTATCGAGTACCGCAGGATCGCCAGGTGATAACTGCATTGCCCGGCGACTTGCCAACGCGGCGTGACCGAGATCTTGGTTGGCTTCGGCTAACGCAAACGCCCACAGGTTCTGTAGTTGCGGCGAATCGGCCAGCTGCGGCATGACCGAGGCTAACAGTGCCGCTGCGCCGGCCGCATCACCCCCTGCGAGGGCAACCTGCGCGGCCCGGCTACGTTGTCGAACCTCGCCTTGTTCACCGTCGAGCTTAGCGAGCGCAGCGAGGGTCATGTGAGCCTGCGCGAGCTCGCCAAGCGTCGCTTCGGCCTCGGCTCGTAGCGCGAGTTCGTCGCTGGTGTTGGCATCCTGGAGTAGCTCGCGGGCCCGGGCCGGTTGCGCGCTGCGCAGCCAGGCTTCGGCGGAAAGCAAACGCGCGGCGTGCGCCTCAGGGCCGAGCATAAGCGGTGTTAGCAGCGTTTGGGTCAGCGTGGGAATGCCGCGATGCAACGCCAGGTTGGCTTGCAACAGGAGCGCGCGATTTGGTTCGGTGAGTTTGAGCGTTGCAATAATGAGTTCGGTGTCGTCGAAAAAACCCAGATCCATCGCCGTATTCGCAATGCGAATTAACGCTTCGATTGGACGGTCGTCGATCAGCGCGTGCAGGGTATCGCGCGCGTCGCTGCGACGATCGGCATGAGCTAACAATCGCACAACCAGTAGCCCAATCTCGTAATCATCGCCGCTGCGGGAAAAAGCGTTGCGCGCTTCTACGATGGCCTGATTACCATCGTCGGCGGCGAGCAAGGCGGTTGCCAAGCTCAAGCGAGCGTCAAGTTGATTAGGCTCAACTTCGAGCGCGACGCGCAATGCGTGCAGCAACGTGGCCAGGTCGGCCCGCGCTTGCGCTGAGTTGGCATCGAGCGCGGTGCGGCCGAGCAACTCGGCATATGTCATGTTGCCGTCGAGCGACCGCGGTTTGCGCTGCAACAATGCGCGAGCTAGTTGCAGTTGTTGCGCTGGGTTGGTCTCGGCACGGGCCGCCATCAAGTAGCCGCGTTCATCGTCGGGCGCCAACCGGCGGGCCCGGGCAAACGCTTGTTGCGCTTCACGTGCAGGGCCTTTCGCGGCGATGCTGAGTTGCCCAATTGCCAGCCATAGGTCCGCCGAGCCAGCGAATCTCGCTACGCCCGCTTGGGCCAAAGCGAGCCCTCGCTGAGCATCGCCAGCGCGTGCCGTCGCCAGTGCTTGCTCGACTAATGGAAAGACCGCAGGTGCATCGACGGCGGCATTGGCAAATGCGCGCGCGGCCTCGGGGTGGTGATCCGCGTCGCGCGCCAAGGCACCTGCGAGATAGTTGGCCGCGACGGAGATCGGTAATAACACTGGCTTCGGTGCGCGATGGCTGCAACCCGCGGTCGCGCCCCACACCGCCGTGGGCAGCCAAATCGCGCTAACGCACCACCATCGCATGCTTCCACTATGCAAAAGCCCGCTACTTCACGCAACGACAGCGGCGTGGGAAACTTCCCAATTACCGCCAGGCAGGGCAAACTCATGAGGTATGGACCAGCTAGGGATTCTGTATCAAGAACACATTGCGCGCTTGCAACACGGCTACGAAGCGGTGATGGTCAAACATCAGCTCGACGCAATCGTGTTGGGTTCGGGGCATGCCACCACGCGCAATCGCTTTGACGATCAATTTTGGCCGTTGTCGGTAACGCCGGCATTTGCCCATTGGTTGCCGCTGCAAGAGCCCGATTGTTTTGTGATCGTTCGACCCGGCCGAAAGCCAACGTTGGTGCGCACGGTCACCGACGACTATTGGCATACAGCGACGGTGCCCGAAGCCGCTCATTTCTGGGCGTCGTTCGACCTCGTTGAAGTTAATCCGGGCGGGGCAAAAGCTCATTTTCCGGTACTGCGCTGCGATTACATCACGCGCGATCCACTCGGAATGTCAGGCGGCGGGGTAAATCCTCCTGACTTGGTAGCGGCGCTTGACGCCTTGCGCACCGTGAAAACCGAGTACGAAGTGCATTGCATGTTGGAAGCTTCGCGGCGGGCAGCGCGCGGGCATCGGGCCGCTGAGCGCGCGTTTCTCGAGAGCGATCGGTCAGAGCTTGCTTTGCATCTGACCTATCTCGGCGCGTCGGAACAAGACGATGCAAACACGCCCTACAAGGGGATTGTGGCGTTGGGGCCTCACGCCGCCGTGCTGCATCATGCGGTGTATGCCACCAAGCCGGTCGGCAAAACCGACACATCGTTGCTGATCGATGCTGGCGCGCGCTACCTGGGTTACGGCAGCGATATCACGCGCACGTATGCTCGCGGCGGCGGCGCAGCAGCGCGGCAGTTTGCGTCGCTGATTACCGCCGTCGATGGTGTGCAACGCACATTGTGCGAAATAATTGGCACCGGCGTCGAGTACGAAGCGTTGCACGACCACAGTCACCGGTTGCTTGCGGTGGCCCTCGAAGAAATTGGCTTGCTGCACGGCACACCAGATGAATGTGTGGCCAAAGGTGTGACCCGCGCGTTTTTCCCGCACGGCCTCGGTCACTCGCTGGGGTTAGTTACTCATGATGTCGGCTGTAAACCACGGCCGCCACGCCCGGAAAATAAGTATTTGCGCACCACGTGCACGATTGCCAAAGATCAAGTCTTCACGATTGAACCGGGCGTTTATTTCATTGAGTCGTTGTTAGCCCCGTTGCGCGCTGATGTTCGCAAATGGTTGGTCAACTGGCCTTTGGTTGAGGTGCTTAAGCCGTTCGGTGGCGTACGCATCGAAGACAACGTGCAGATTCTCGAAGATGGAGTGCGCAACTTCACACGCGAAGCGTTTTCCCCGGCTGGCGTTAAGTATTTGACGGCACGCACTGCCACCGCATTGAATGCAGACAGCGGTGGCGCGGCACCCCGTAAGCGCAGCGGCGCGCCTACCATGGGCCCAGATGATTTCGACAAGCCGCAAGTCACCGTGGCTGCGGCCCCTTCGGTCGCCACGGCGGATTCGGATCTTGATGATTTTATTTGAGCAACGCTCGCCGGTCTGCCGTGCGGCTTGATAGAGTCCGCGCAAATGCAAAAATCGATGATGCTCGCGGGGTTGTTGCTGGCCGCCGGCTGTCAACGCGGCGTAGATGTTACTGCGAAAGATCAACCCAAGCTGCCGCCTGCCGCCGGTGGCAGTGCTGCGCCGGCCGAACCCTTCAAAGCACCAGTCGCGCCGGCACCGCCAACGGTGCCGCAAGTGCCCGCACCGACCGATGTGGCCGCCCCGCCGACGGACGCCGTGAAAACACCGTCGGGCTTGCGCTACAAGAAGTTCAATGTGGTTGCCGACGGCGTGTTCCCCTCGGGCAACGATACGGTGCAGGTGAATTACACCGTGTGGAAACCAACCGGCGAAACCATATTTTTCAGTGAAGTTCGCGGTCAACCCGTGCCGATCTCGTTGAGCAATGCATCGCCTGGGTTTGCCGAAGCCTTGCGGCTTATCCGCAAAGGCGAAAAGGCTCGGTTGTGGGTGCCAGCCGAGCTCGGTGAAAAAACTGGGCCGGGCGCCAATATCGCGACGGTGTATGATGTCGAAGTCGTGGACGTGCAGGTTGCACCGAAAGTTCCAGCTGACGTCGGCGCTGCGCCGGCCAATGCCAAAACGTCCCCGACCGGCACCAAGTATGTTTTGGTCAAAGCCGGCAACGGTGCCAAAGCGCGGTCGTTTGATGACGTGACCTTCCATTACACGGTGTGGGAAGCGTCCGGCAAAATGATGGACTCGTCGGAAACTCGCAATCGCCCTGCAACTGCACCACCCTTCAAAATGCCAACTGCGTTGGCCGATATGCTCACCATGATGGCCGCAGGTCAACGCACGCGTTTTTGGTTGCCGCCTGATCAAGTTGGCTCTAAGGGCGACACCCAAGGCATGTTGTGTTTCGAAGTTGAACTGGTCAGTATAGCCAAGCCGGCCAACGCGCCACCGGCGACGCCCAGCGATGTCAAAGCACCACCAGCGGGCACTGCCACAACCGCGAAAGGCGTGGCCTATCGTGTGCTTAAAGCTGGCGCCGGCGGGCCGAAACCCTCGCCCACCGATACGGTTTCGGTGCACTACACCGGCTGGACCACCGACGGCAAAATGTTCGATACCTCACGTATCGGCGAAGGTCCCGCGGCATTTTCGCTCGCTGGTGTGATGCCTGGCTGGACCGAAGCATTTCCGGTGATGTCGGTGGGTGACCACGTGCGTTTTTGGATTCCAGCAGAGCTGGCCTTCAAAGGTGCGCCGGGCAAACCGCAAGGTATGCTGGTTTATGATGTGGAGCTGTTGGATTTCAAGCCCGCGGCAGCTGGTGGTGGTGGCGCAGGGGATGAGCATTGAGCAATCCAGTGCATGATGTTGCCGCGATTGCGGTTGAGATTGCCGCAGCGTGGGGTTGGGGTGCGGCAACCTTGGCCCCGCTTGCCGGCGGGTTGATCAACGCAACGTATGCGGTGCAGGTTCAGGGCGAGCCGATTGCAGTTCTACAGCGCCTGCATCATGTGTTTGGCGCGGAAGTGAATATCGATATTGACGCTGTGACCACGCGCTTGGCAACGCAGGGCCTCGCGACGCCACGGCTGTTGCGCACCGCCCATGACGCGCTTTGGGTTGAGCATGAAGGCCGAATTTGGCGTGCCTTAAGTTGGCAGCCGGGCCACTCGGTTGCGAAGGTTGCCTCGGTTGAATGGGCGGCGCGAGGTGCCGAGTTGGTGGCGCGCTATCACAGTGCGCTCGCTGGATTCGACTACGCTTATCGTTTTGTGCGCGCAGGTGTGCATGACACCGCTGCGCACCTAGCAAAATTGCAGCAACGATTGGCGGCAGCAGCAGCCAGTGCCGCTTCGCCTGGCGTCGACGACGTAATCGATCGAGCGCGCGACCTCGGCCAACGCATCATGGCCATGGCAGGCTCAACGATGATCTTGGATCTCGCCGCAATGCCGCAGCGCCATATCCATGGCGATTTAAAAATTTCTAACTTGTTGTTTGCAACCGCACCGCTGCGTGGCCATTGTTTGGTCGACCTCGACACCGTCGGTCACGGCACGCTAGCCTTTGAGCTTGGCGACGCTATGCGGTCGTGGTGCAATCCGCACGGCGAAGATACCGGCGCGGTCACTTTCGATATTGGCGTATTTCAAGCTGCGATGGTCGCGTACTTTGCTGCAGCTGCGCCCGCGTTGGGTTATTCGCGGGACGAGCGGCAATCGGTGGTGCACGGCTTGCTGCGTGTATGTGTCGAGCTCGCGGCGCGTTTTTGCGTCGATATTTTCGACGACAGCTATTTTGGCTGGGATGCCGCCCGCTTTGCCAGCCGGCGCGTGCACAACCTGGTGCGGGCTCAAGGCCAACTTGCCCTGGCCCAGTCGGTGGCTGACAATTTTGACGCTGCGCTAGCGATTGTTAGCTAGCTGGAGTGCGCCGATGCGCGCCATGGCGGTCGATGGTGTCAATTCAGTGCGTTATCGCCTTGGCCCGCCGGAGATCGGTGGCCGGGGCTTGCTACCGGCGCATCGCACTTTGCGGGTAGCTGTCAGGTCGGTTTGAGTGGGCAGTGTCGCCAACTTGGTGTCTACTAGCTTTATGAAAACGCGGGTTCGAGCTCAAGCTTTGGCGTGCGGTGTGCTCGGGGCACTTGCAACCGGGCTAACGCCCAACGTGGCATTGGCAGTTGCGCCTCGTTCGACGGTTGTCGGCGTCGGTGCGCGGGTTCTGTTGGATTTGCCCGACACGCTTGTCGCGGAACCCGGCGTGGCCAAACAACCGCTGCGTGCTCACGTGACGCAAGCGGCGAGGGTGGCACGGCCCACTGAGTGGAATGCCTTTGTTGCGAAATACGGCGGTGCCTCCCAGGGTTGGCAAGCGATGTGGGATCGCGCCACCGGGGCGCCAATGCGTATTTGGGGGCCCGGCATCGCGGTGCCTGGTGCCATGGCCTCGGCCGATGCTGCCGTTCACGCTGCCCGTGACGTGCTGGCAGCGCAACTTGGGTTGTTAGCCCCGGGTGCCACCGTCGACGATTTTGTGTTGGTCAGCAATCAACTCGACGGCACCGGCAGTGCGGCCGTGCGCAGCATTGGCTTTGAACAGTGGCATCACGGCATGCGCGTGGTTGGTGGCCAAATTAGTTTTCGCTTCAAAGCCGATCGGCTCGTGGTCATTGGCTCATCGGCATTGCCGAGCATTGGGTTGCCGTCGACGATCGGCAATGCCAAGCCAACCAAGGCGCGCCAAGCTCCGGCCGCGCTGGCCAGCCGCTATGCGGTCACTGGGGTGCAGGTCCGTGAGGTTGCCGCAGCGGTGGTGTTGCCACTCATTTCCGACGACGCGGTGCTTGGTTACCGCATGGCCGTGCCGGTTACGTTTGCGAGTGATCAAGGCAACGCACTAGTCTATGCCGATGCGTTCAACGGCACCGCCCTGGCCACGCGCCGCACCGATAGCTTTGTGACCGGCACGGTAAAACTTGCGCTCGTTGATCGCAACCCAATGCGGCCGCGAGTTGAGGCGCCGGCCGCGCGCATGGAATTATTGTTTGGTGCCGAAGCCGTTACCACTGACGACAACGGGCTCGTTACTTGGAGCAACGGTGGCTTGCAAACGTTAAGTACGTCGGTGCAGGGGCCGTTGGTGAAAGTTGTCAACAAGACTGGCGCGATAGCCTCGGCGGCGTTGTCGCTGGTGCCGGGTGGCACGACGGTGTGGGACGAGAGCCCTGCGCCAGAGCGCGATTCGCAAGTGCAGGTATTTGCCAACCTGGTCATCGTGAAGCGTTACGTGGCGACCTTTGCGCCAACGCTGTCGATCTTGAATGAACAACTTACCGCCAACGTAAACATCGACAGTCAATGCAACGCCAACTTCGACGGCAACGCCGTGAACTTTTTCAAATCAAGCATGCGCTGTCAAAATACCGCGCTGTTATCAGACGTGGTTTTTCACGAGTTTGGTCACGCCATGCACGCCAACGCGATCATTCGCGGCGTTGGTTCATTTGATGGCGCCATGAGCGAAGGCTTGTCGGATTTCTTGGCTGCGGCGATTACCAACGATGGCGGCATGGGCCGTGGTTTTTTCTACGACGACACGCCCTTGCGTGATTTGGACCCTGCCGGCGATGAAGCGGTATGGCCGCGTGATATCGGCGAGATTCATAAAACCGGCATCATTTTCGGTGGTGCCATGTGGGACTTGCGCAAAGCGTTGATTGCCGAATTGGGCGTTGTTGAGGGTGAAGCCCTGACCAACCGCTTGTTTTACGGTGCCGTGCAACGTGCTACCGATATTCCTTCCACCCTCATCGAATTGTTGGTTTCTGACGACGATGATGGCAATTTAGCTAACGGCACGCCGCACGAATGCACCATTCGCACCGCCTTTGGCACGCATGGCCTGCGCACGGTGCTCGGTAGCGTCACGGCACCAGGCGCGCTCGAAGCGCCAGCTGCACAAGTGACTCAGCCGGTGGCGTTAACGCTGCGTGGCCTGGCCAGCAATTGCACCGGTGATGCGATCGATAAATTGACGGTGTACTGGAAAGGCAAAGGCGGCACGCCCGGGCCTGGCAATATGGATGCGGTGGTGGTGACTCCGGTAGCCAACGGCGTTGGCGAATGGAGCGCGGAGGTGCCGTTGGCCCGCAACGGTATTGTCGAGTTCAAAGCTGAGTTACTGTTCAAAGATGGCACCTATTTGACGTTGCCTGATAACCAAGGCGATCCGCTGTATCAAATGTTTGAAGGCAAAACCGTGCCGTTGTACTGCACCAGTTTTGAGCAAGATCCGTTCGCGGCCGGCTGGACTACCTCAGCGTCGAAAAGTGCGCCGGTCTTTGAATGGGGCAATCCAGCCGTGGCCGCACGCTTATCCGCTACCGACCCAACTGCAGCGTTTTCCGGTGCCAACATTTTGGCGCAAGGCTTAGGTAAAGATTACTTCGGCGACTCGACGTCGGGCGCTGAATCTCCGGTGATTGATTTGGGCCAATATAGCAACGTGCGTTTGCAATATCGTCGGTGGTTGGCCATCGAAGACGGCCATTTTGACAAAGCTCGCATCATCGCCAACGGCAACGTGGTGTGGAACAATTACGATTCCAACAAGGGTGATGCCAGCAGCGTGCACACCATCGACCGTGAGTGGCGCTTTGTTGATCTACCGTTGGCCAAGCTGATTCGCGGCCACACCCTCAAACTCGGGTTCGATTTAACCTCTGACCCGGGCTTGCACCTCGGCGGTTGGCAGATCGACGACCTCTGTGTGGTTGCTGATCCAACATCGATCTGTGGCGACGGCGTGGTCAGCCCAAGCGAACAATGCGATGACGGCCCTGGCAATGCTGATGCCGCCGATGCATGTCATACCGATTGTTTCCTGGCCGCCTGCGGCGACGGCCTGCTTGATACCGGCGAAGAATGCGACGCTGGCGGCGTTGATTCGTTCGCTTGTGACAACCAATGCAAAAGCAAAATCTCGATCGGCGGCGGCGGCCTATGCAGCACCAGCAACGGCACCAGCGGCGCAACCTGGTTGCTCGCGCTACTTGGCGTCGGGCTGGGCTTACGCCGACGCCGACGCTGAGATCCACCGGGCACATGAGCGGGTTGCCAGCACGCCAGGCCGACCAACGTAACGCGTGTTCAGGCTGGATCGGCTGCTAGCTGCCCAGGGGTGCATAGTGGAAATTAGTACTCCGCAAATTCTTGTGGCGAGATAGCCTAGGCCTCTTCGTCGACGCCCGAAATCATATTGCCATTTTGAATGAGTCGCATGATTTTGGAGAAACCGAACGCTGCACTGAAAAGTAAGGCTTGCATCGCCGACGCACCGTAGCTTTTGAATGCACGGTCATCAACACCATCAAGGTAGCTACTACAAATCCAGCTACCATCTGAATAATATGGAGTTCCGGATTGCCATGAAATTCGGGTTTTTGAACCGTCTCGACGGAGCCAATAGAATTCATCACACGCTACATACTTGGTGTCAGTCACGTTGGGCTCCATTTTATATATGTACTGCACCAACATCGAAATTACTCAAAAGGCCTTACGCAGATTCGCAACACCTCGAAGTTCGCACGGATAATTCTAGCTCGTTCGTAGTTTAGCCCTGCGTACCGCGGGCTAGTTGCAACCGCGTGCGATCGGGTTGTGGCGACTGGGTTCAGCAACGTCCGCAAGATCAGCGAGGCGAAGCCAACGTACCAATTCCAGTTAATTAAGCGTAAGTCATCGAAACGCTTTCGCTTTTTCACCCAGCGTTGGAGCGCACGCTCTGACCACGAAACTCGGACCACCGCGCTCGAAATGCGCAACGGGTTGCCTCGCTCCCCAGCGGCCGAAATCCCAACCCGGGTTTGTTTTTGTCACATACCGCGCAACTTTTTCCACCCGCAACTTTTTCCACCACCGGCCGATGGCCGCCGCATGCGACCAGCCTACCGCCGCCGCGGTGCGTACTACTTCATCACCCGCCGTTGCACGCAACGGAAGTTCTTGTTGCTTTCCGGTAAGTTGACCGACGCGCTGGTTACGTACGCGCTGGCCAACGCGGCGAAACGCACGCACATGCAGATCCTCGGCT
>JAGPDK010000537.1 GCA_018057605.1 Kofleriaceae bacterium
ATTATCGACGCCGATCTCAAAACTGGCGTGCATCAACGCGTAGCCACCCGGTTCCCGCCCGAACCCAATGGCTACTTGCACATTGGCCACGCCAAATCAATTTGCCTAAACTTCAGCTTGGCCGCCGACTACCACGGCACCTGCAACCTGCGTTACGACGACACCAATCCGACCAAAGAAGATGTCGAATATGTCGAGTCGATTGAGGCTGATGTGCGCTGGCTTGGCTTCACACCAAGCGCGGTGCTATTTTCAGCCGATTATTTCGAGCGCATGTACGCATGGGCCGAGGCCTTGGTCAGCGCCGGCAAAGCGTATGTCTGCGACCTCAACGATGAAGAAATTCGGCTGTATCGTGGCTCGCTTTCTGAACCTGGCAAACCGAGCCCGTGGCGCGATCGCAGCGTAGCTGACAACCTCGACTTGTTGCGCCGCATGAAAGCTGGGGAATTCCCCGATGGCGCACGTACCCTACGCGCCAAAATCGACATGGCCTCGGCCAACATGAAAATGCGTGATCCGTTGTTGTATCGGATTCGCCACGCGCATCATCATCGCAGCGGCGACCAGTGGTGCATCTATCCAATGTACGACTTCGCCCATCCGCTTGAGGATGCAATCGAAGGCATCACCCACTCCATTTGCACGCTCGAATTTGAAAACAATCGCGATCTCTACGATTGGGTCATGACCAACACCAACGCGGCCCAAGCGTCGGGCCACGCTCGCGCACCTAAACAGTACGAATTCGCGCGGCTTGCGCTCGACTACACCGTGATGTCGAAGCGCAAACTTTTGCAACTTGTCGTCGGCAAGCACGTCGATGGCTGGGATGACCCGCGGATGCCGACGATCGCAGGTATGCGTCGGCGCGGCTACTCGGCCGCAGCCATTCGGGCATTTTGCGATTTGATCGGTGTGGCCAAAGCCAACTCCACGGTCGATATTGGCAAGTTAGAATACTGCGTCCGCGACGACCTAAATGGCACCGCGCCGCGCGTGCTCGCCGTCACGGCGCCGTTGCCGTTTGAAATCACCAACTGGAACGAACTAGCAACCGTCGAACAACTGACGCCCGGCACAAGCGTTGCGCTGGACGCCCCGTATTGGCCGGCCGATGTCGGCAAGCCTGGGAGCCGCGCTGTTGCATTTGGCCCGACGCTGCTGATCGACCAAACCGATTTCCAAGTAACACCGTCCCCAGACTTTTTGCGGCTCGCGCCTGGCCGGACGATTCGGCTGCGCTACGCCTATTGCATTACCTGCGACGAAGTGGTCACTCGCGCCGATGGCAGCATTGCCCAATTGCGTGGCCGCGTGCACCCCGAAAGCAAAGCTGGCGGCAAAGTCAGCACCGGCGAAAAAGTGTGGGGCGTGATTCATTGGGTCGATGCCGCAACGTCGGTACCAGCTGAGCTCCGGCTCTACGACCGGCTCTTTAGCGTTGCCAAACCCGAAGAAGGTGGCAGCGATTTTATTGCCAACATGAACCCGCACTCGCTGACCATCGTGCCCACGGCCCGAGTTGAAGCAAGTCTAGGCCACGCGCCGCCGGGTTCGCGTTGGCAGTTTGAACGCACGGGGTATTTTATCGTCGATAGCAGCGACAGCACGGCAGCGGCATTGGTGTTCAATCGCATCATCGATTTAGGCCAACGAGCGAGCACGACCAGCACCAAAATCGACGCTGCGACCACGGCACATAGCGCTGCCGCCGTAGTCACGTCACCCACCAAAAATGCCAAAGCCGCAACCCGGCCTAAAAGTAAATCGCCCCAAGAGTTCCGTGACGAGGCCCGCAAACGCGACGCTGCGCTGCACGCGGAGTACGAACGCATTGCCGCGTTGCTGGGTGGCAACACGCACGATGCCGATCTGCTCGCTGGCGACACCGCGACCGCAGGTTTTTTTGCAGCGTGCACAACCGCTGGCGCATCGCCCTTAACCATTGCCAAGTGGATGATCAACGAGTTGCCGCGCGTGCTCGACGAGCGCGAACTAACCGCCACCTCCATAGATGCAGCGCGGTTTGCGGCCTTGGTGCAAGCAATCGACAACAATGAACTTTCAGCCTCGGCCGGCAAACAGGTCCTGGCTGAATTAGCCCTGCCACAACATGCCCATCGCTCCGTTGCGCAACTTGCAGCGCGATTTACCAACCGCCATGATGCCGGGGCCCTGGACGCTGCGATCGCCAGCGTATTGGCAGTGAATGCTGACAAAGTTGCACAATACCAAGCGGGCAAAACTGGCCTGCTCGGGTTCTTCGTAGGCAATGTAATGAAAGCCCAACCCGGCCTCGACGCCGGGGCGGTGAACAAAGCCGTAGCCGCAGCGTTAACCTCTGGCACCAAATAGGTTCCGCTGGCCGCGCGAAACACGGTAGACTCTACCAATGCGTGCCGTTTTGATCGCAACTGCCATGGTGGGATGGCTCTGGGCTAATGCGGGTTGTGGCGTCAATCAATCAAAACTCGACGTGCGTACCGATGCTGCGCCGAGCACGCCCGACAGCAATGAAAGTTTCGACGGGGCAGCGACGATAGATGCGGCGCCAGATGCCAGGGTGTGCGCCAACGGTCGTGTGTTATTTTTGAACTTCAATGGGGTAACAATTACCGCCGGCCCCATGAGCGATGCACGGCAAAACCAAGCGAGTTGGATCGCCGCAACTGTCAACGTGCCCGCGTATCGCGCCGGCCAGGCCACCCGCGCGACGATGATTACCGACATCACCAATCTAACCCGCGCAAGCCTAGCCATGTTCCCGGTTACCGTGGTTACCACTCGACCCGTTAGCGGCGAA
Source organism: Kofleriaceae bacterium (assembly GCA_018057605.1). Taxonomy (GTDB): domain Bacteria; phylum Myxococcota_A; class Polyangia; order Haliangiales; family Haliangiaceae; genus JABFXX01. Next base: position 2,807 of record JAGPDK010000537.1, read on the forward strand.
TACATCATGATTACATTCGGCGGCGATGGCACGTTGTTTGGCTTTGCCAACACCACGCCCGCGATCACCGGTTTCAATTGTGGAGCCGCGGCGCGCAACGGTATCGGCTGGGTGGCCGATGCCAACACGGCGCAACAAGCCGCCAATGTCGCAATTGGTGCAACGGGGATTTCCTTAGGACTCACCGGCATTATCGAAAGCAAATCCACCGATTGTTTGTGCGGTTGGGGCGGCACCGCATGTGTGCCGGACATCACCCAGGCCTGCACCCTCTCGACGGCAGTGCTGCGCAATACGAACAACTGCCCCGCCGATCCCGCTAGCCAGAACGAAGTTGCCGCGTTTGACCAAGGCTTTTGCAAACCGTAAGGCCTAAGGTCGCGCGCGCAGCTTTTGGCATTCGCAGCAACGGCACCGGCGCATACCAACAATTCGCCGTGCCGGCCAGCGGCGGATCGACAGAGCTCGGCCGTTGCATGTTGCGGGCGCACACTATGTACAATAGCGCATGGCCGCGAGCGTTCCACATGTTCCTACCGTCCCACGCGGGGCGATCATCGCAACGCTCGTCGGCAATACCATTGAGTTCTACGATTTCATCGCGTATGCGTTCTTCGCGGTTTATATCGGCAAGGCTTTTTTTCCGACCAACGACCCAACCGCGAGTTTGTTGCTCTCGGTTGCAACGTTCGGCTTGGGCTTCCTGACGCGGCCCCTCGGCGCGGTCATGATTGGCGCGTACGCCGATCGCGCAGGACGTAAACCTGCCCTGCTACTCACGGTTGGCCTCATGAGCCTAGGCACCCTTGGGCTGGTGGCCACGCCGTCGTACGCCTCGATCGGCATCGCTGCCCCGATTATTTTGGTGTTGTCGCGGCTGGCTCAAGGCTTTGCCCTCGGTGGCGAGGTCGGCCCAGCCAACGCTGTCTTGCTGGAATGCGCACCGGTTAAGCAACGCGCTTTGTACATGAGCCTTCAAGGCGCAAGCCAGGGCGTTGCAAATATGGCAGGTGGCATCGTTGGGCTGGTCGTCGCTTCCGCCCTAACCCGCGACCAGCTTGCAAGCTGGGGCTGGCGCATCCCCTTCGCGTTTGTGCTGTTGTTGATTCCCGTCGGTGTGTATA
>JAGPDK010000094.1 GCA_018057605.1 Kofleriaceae bacterium
CGGCGGTACTACTGAGGTTGCGGTCATCGCACTGGCGGGCGTTGTGTTGTCAAAATCCATCCGCGTCGCGGGTGACAAGATGGACGAAGCCATCGTGTCGTACATCAAGCGTAAGTACAACCTGCTCATCGGCGAGCGCACCGCCGAAATCATCAAAAAAGAAATCGGTTCGGCGTACCCGCTTGATGAGCCGTTGACGGTCGAAGTCAAAGGCCGCGATTTGGTCGCCGGCGTGCCCAAAACCTTGCTGGTGAATTCCGACGAAATCCGTGAAGCGTTGCAAGAGCCCGTCAATGCAATCGTCGACGCCGTGCGCTCGGTGCTTGAACGTACGCCGCCGGAATTGTCGGCTGACATCGTCGATAAAGGCATTGTGCTTTCCGGCGGTGGCGCCCAATTGAAAAATCTTGACGTGTTGCTGCGTGAAGAAACTGGCCTGCCGGTGATGGTTTGCGAAAACCCACAGCTGGCTGTGGTGCTGGGCACCGGCAAGGTCCTCGACGAGCTGGAACTTTTGCGGGAGATTGCGTTGCGGTAGCAACCGCGGGCGCGAACATTGATCACCGATGACGCTGCGTCGCCGCCTCCTCGATTGGATTGCCGCTGGATTGTTGATCGTGATACCAGCGTTGGTGTTGCGTGCCTCGTTGTCGGCGCGCTCGCCGACACGCCTCGATAAAGCCATGTTGCGGGTGACCGCGCCGTTGCAGGCCGGCGTCACCTGGGGGGCAAATCTGATCGGTGGCTGGTGGGGCAACTACGTCGCATTGGTCGATGTGGAAGCTGAAAATCGCGAATTGCGCGCCGAAAACGAAAAATTGCGCGACAAATTGGCGGTGCTGGCCCGACGGTCGATGGATATCGATGCGCTTGAAGCGTTAGCCGCACTCAAGCAAAAATCGTCGGCCGATTCGTTGGGCGGTCGAGTCATTGCTGCGCCGATGTCGCCCGAGTTTCGCGTGCTGCGGATTCGGATTGATCGAGGCAGCCGCGATGTCTCCGTGGGCATGCCGGTAATTACCGCTGGTGGTCCGGTTGGTCGAATTAGCAAAGTGTTTGGCGACTATGCCGACATCGAGTTGGTGAGTGACACGGCGGCGCGTACCGAAGTCGTCATTGCGCGCACCGGTGGGCGCGGTATCATGACCGGGCTGGGGCGCACCAATTCATATGCTTGTTCAATTGAATGGCTCGAACGGGCGGCGAATCCCGAAGCTGCAATTAAAGTTGGCGACGACGTGATCACTTCGGGGTTGGGCGCGACGTTTCCGCCCGGACTGCTCATTGGCACCGTGTCAAAAATCACCGGCGATGATGGCATGTTTCAGAGTGTGGAAGTCGCGCCAAGCGTAGATGTGTCGCGGGTGCGTAGCGTGTTGGTGCTGCTGGCACCGCCGCCGCCACCAGATCCCGATGCCAAAAATCGTAAACGCAGCGACGCCATGTTTACGCCGAGGGCGTTGTAGTCGTGCGCACGGCAACAATTGTGGTTGTTGCGTTCTTGCTCGGCGTATTGTTGACGGCAGCCTGGCCGCGGTTGCCGTTGGGCATCGTCGCGCAAAGTGCTCCCGACATTGGCGCATTGACGGCGGGCTACCTTGGTTTAACGGCGCGGCGTGGCTTAGCGCCGGCCATGGGCGGCGCGGTACTCGTCGGTTATTTACTCGATATTGTCGGGGGCACGCCGCCCGGCTATTTGGCGTTAGCACTGGCTCTTACTTGCTTGATTGCATATGGCACGCAGCGGCGAATCTTGGTGCGTGGCACAGCCATGACCATCGCGTTCTCGGGATTCGTCGCATTCGCTGCCGGTATATTGGGCTGGTTAGTGCGCGTTGCGCAAGGCATGAGCCGTGGCACGGTGGCGCTTGAATTGCAGTACGTCGTTGTCGGCACCATCACCACGATGCTGCTCGGCCCCACCATTTGGCGTGGCTTTCGACGCATTGACGCTGCCTTTGCTCGCACCCAGCGTGAGCGTGATGCGGCATTAGAAGGGTTGGCGCCATAATGCAGTTGCGTGGCGGCACTTCGATGCACGGCGTGCCGGCCTTGATGGTGTTGCACCGTCGCGCCAAATGGGCGGCGTTATTGTTTGTGGTGTTTTTTGTCGTGTTGATCGGCCGGTTGTGGCAACTGCAAGTCTTGCGCGGTGACAGCTATTTTCAGCGTACGGTTTCCAACGTGGTGCGCGAACGTTTTTTGCCATCGGTGCGAGGCAAAATTCTTGATCGCAGCGGCATGGCGCTGGCGGACAATCGACCAGCCTTCAATATCTACGTCACGCCAGCGTCGTTCAAGCCGGCAGTGCGCGCAACGCTGGCACGCTTGTTGGGGCTGGCCGACGAAGAACTTGACGCCATTGATGCACGGGTCGCGGTTGGCGTGAAGCGCAATGCGCAAAGTCCGGTGGTGGTGTTGGAAGATCAAGGTCGAGATCGTGCGGCGTTGGTGGAACAAGCCAAATCGGCGATGCCAGGCCTCGAAGTGCGCCATGAACCGTATCGTTATTATCCGCAAGGCCAACTCGCTGCCCATTTGGTCGGCTACATGAACCAAATGCGTGCGGCCGAATACGACCGGCTGGTGGCGCAGGGCTATGATAGCAACGAATTGATTGGCCGCTGGGGCTTGGAAGCGGCGTGGGAAAATTATCTGCGTGGCAAAAAGGGTGTTGAGCGTTTTGCCGTCGATGCTCGAGGCAAGCAGCTTGATGATGCGACGGCGGCAACCTTGATTTCGGGGCCGCGCGTGGTCGAAGCGATACCTGGTGCTAATCTCATGTTGACCATCGACGGTGATTTGCAAAAAGCAGCTGAGCGTTTTGTCGCGCCACATGCCGCGGCTTCCGTCGTGGTCGTGGAAGTTAAGACCGGAAAATTGTTGGCGTTGGTGAGTCGTCCGGCGTTTGATCCCAACGTGATGACCGGGCATTTGACCCGCGCTGAAGAAACCTTGTTGTTGTCGGATCCGCGCAAGCCTTTCATCGATAAAACCGTCGGAGCGGCGTATCCGCCGGGTTCGGTGTTCAAGTTTGTAACGACCTTGGCGGCATTGGCCGATGGCCAAGCCGTGGAGGATGAATCAATCGTCTGCAATGGTCATTACGCGGTGCCAGGCGACGAGGCTCATCCCCAAAACTGCAATGGCGTGCATGGCAAAATGGGGTTGGTTGCAGCCATTCAACACTCGTGTAACGTGTACTTTTGGGAATTGGCCTACCGCATCGGCATTGATGCCATGGGCGCGGTTGCACGTGATTACGGATTTGGTGTGCCGACCAATCTCGGTATCAACGGCGATTCGGCTGGGCGGATTCCAACCAAGGAGTGGTATTCGCAGCGTGGCAAATACGTACTTGGTAACGCAACCAATGCGGCGACCGGGCAAGGTGACGTCGAGGTTTCAGTGCTGCAATTAGCGATGGCGTATGTGGCGTTGGCCAACGGCGGCACCCTGTTTGTGCCGCAAGTGGTTGATCGTGTGGTGTCCAATGACGGCCGGCCGATTGTGACCTATGAACCGAAGATCGTGCGGCAAATTCGCACGCCGCTCGACGCGCTCGATGTTTGGCGGCGCGGCATGTTTAAGGCGATGAACGAAGCTGGCGGCACCGGCTTTGATCACGTTGGCACCTCCGACATCGTGACGATATCTGGCAAGACCGGTACCGCCGAAGTTCGCAAAAAACGCAAAAAAGACGACACCTCGCGCGATGTGGATGGCTGGCATCCATCGTATTCGCATGCTTGGTTCGCGGGTTGGGCGCCGGCCGATGAGCCCGAAATTGTGATCGTTGTTATGATCGAGCATGGCGGTTCGGGTGGCAAAGTTGCGACGCCCATAGCCAAACAGTTGTTCGAGTACTACATGACCAAGACTCGCATGAAGAAATCGACGAGCTCGGCCACGTTGCCACCTGCGGCCAACGGCTCCGCCGCGCTTCCGGCGGCTGGCTCGGCTGCGAGTGCAACCGGATCAGCCAGCGTGGTGGTGCCATGAGAGGTTCGCGCATCGAATTGCCACGTGCTGCGATCGGCCTGAGCCGCTGGCGTCGATTCCGCGCCGCCATCGATTGGCCGCTGGTGATCACCATCGTTATTATCTGCGGGGTTGGGCTGCTCAATTTGTACAGCGCAACCAAAGGCACTAAACATCACAGTAAGTTCGATCAGCAGCTGCGCTGGATGATTGTTGGTTCGGTCGTATTTGTCATTTCGACCATGGTTGATTACCGTGCGTTGGTTCGCGTCGCGTGGCCAATCGTTATTAGTTCGATAGGGTTGTTGGTGGTGGTGCGGCTCTTGGGCGAAGGCGCGCACGGCAAAGGTAGTTATCGCTGGCTCAACGTTGGGCCCCTGGGTATCCAACCGTCCGAGTTCGCGAAACTTGCGATCATTTTGGGCTTGGCCAAGCTCGCCCTCGACGCTGAAGTCAGCAAGATGTCGACCAATGAGTTGGGGCTTAAGGTCGCAGCGCTGGTGATTCCGGTTGGCCTCATCGCCGCGCAGCCTGACCTCGGCACGGCAACGTTGTTAACGTTGATCATTTTGACGGTAGGCTTTTTGACCATGGTCAACGTGCGCCCGATGGTCTACGTCACGTTGGGCGGCTTGTCGGTGGTGCCGTTGTTTTGGGAGATGATGCACGCCTACCAAAAAAATCGGGTGTTGGCGTTTATTGATCCGAGTAACGACCCAACCGGCACCGGTTGGCATACCCGGCAGTCGATTTTTGCCGTCGGGTCCGGGCGTTTTTGGGGCAAGGGCTTTGGCGAAGGCACGCAAAACCAATTCGACTTTTTGCCCGAGCACTGGACCGATTTTCCGTATTCGGTGTTAGCCGAAGAATGGGGCTTTGCGGGGTCGGTGGTGCTGTTACTGGTATTTGGTTTTTTGCTGGTTTGGATCATGAATTCTGCGATGACCGCGCGCGATCGCTGTGGCGCCGTCATCTGTGTCGGCGTTGCCGCGATGACGTTTTGGCATGTGGTCGTTAATGTTGCGATGGTGCTTGGCTTGGCGCCGGTGGTCGGCGTCACGCTGCCGTTTATTAGTTATGGCGGCAGTTCGTTGTTGGTATTTTTCGCTGCAATGGGCCTGGTTGCCAACGTTTCGCTGCGCAAACATGGATATTAGCTCGCCGTAGCGTCGAGTACCGGGATGGCATCGAGCGCGTCTCGGGCGGGCAGCCAGGCGCGAGCTATGCGGGCAGCGTCAGCTCGAATTCGGTCACGGTATCGTCGCTGTTGCGGCGATAGGTCAGGTCGCCGCCCATCGCGCGCGCCAGCGTGCGGGACAGCGCCAGGCCCAAGCCTAAGCCGGCTGGGCTATCCGCGGCCGTGCCGCGCGTAAACGGCCGAAATAGTTTCCGTGTGGGCATGCGCACGCCGGGGCCTTGGTCCGAAATCCGGACAACAGCGCCGGTTGGCGTCGGCGCCACGGTACAGGTAATTTCTCGGCCGGCCTGGCGACTATATTTTTCAGCATTATCGAGCAAATTACCAACGATGCGGGTCACGGCGTCGCGATCAAACCGCGCGCTGACCACGCTGTCACTGTGTAGGGTCACGGTAGCACCGTTGGCTTGCAGGCCCGGGCCGAGTGCCGCGATGACGTCGCGCACCACGCTTGCTAGATCGGCGGTGGTAACGGTGACATGGATATTGCCACGTTCGAGTTGCGAGACGCCCAGCATGTTCGATACCACCCGGCCTAAACGCGCAGCTTCGTCGGAAACTCGCCGGGCATAGGTTGGGGCTTTGGTTGGGTCGCCAAGGTTGTCAGCAAGCATGTCGCCGTACAACTGAAGGCCGGCTAGCGGTGTGCGCAGTTCATGCGCTGCACTTGCTGCAAAGCGCGCTTGTTGGCGCGCTAAGCGGTCGGTGCGCAGCAGCACCCAGATGGCTAAGCCGCCGCACGCTGTAACTAACAGCGCCAACGGCGTGAAGCTGCGCAAAAAATCGGCAACCCGCGCATCGGATTGTTGTGCCACTGACGGATACGGCAACGTCACCAGCCATGGGCTATCTGCAGTTGGCGACGGTGGGCTGTCACGATCGGTGCGTGCCGTGGCGGCGATGGCTGGGCTGGTCGCAACCTGATCGGTCCATGCAAGCGTTGCATGCGCGCGTCCGGCGCTCGGCGGCGCGGTGCTCAGTGTGGCACCAGGCGCCCGCTCGGCCAACCAGGCATCGATCGCATCGCCATCAAATGTAATGCCTTGGGTTAATTCGCCATCGGGCGTCACCACGCGGCGCAGCGCCATCATCGTTGGTTTCGCACCGAGCAACAGCACCTTGGCTTCATAGGCGTACATCGTCACCATGAGCGGCGGCGCGGCGGGTAATGTGCCCGTGCTTGCTGCCAGCGAAGTTTGCGAAGTTGCACTGCGTACTTGTTGTACCGGTACTTGCTGTACCGGCACGGCGTCGCGTTGTGCTTGAATGTACACATCGTTGGGATTGGTGTTCTGCTGATACTGATCTGGGGTGAGTTGGATCTGTTGTGTAACGTTGCGGTTATCGTCGTCGTTGCTGGTAACCCTTGGCTGCTGCGGCTGCCGCACCTTTTTGTTGGGCGGCGCATTGGCGGCTACGGTCAGGCCTGGGTCGGTTGCCGGCGCAGTTGGCCGTGCGGTCACTGCAGCGACGATCGTCGGTGCAGCTTGGGTTAATTGTTGGCGTAGCGCTTCGTCACCGCTAACGATGTTGCTCAATTGTGGCAGGTCATCGTTGATGGTTGGCATCGATACGCGCCACGTGCCGCTGGGGCGCCGCGTTATTTGAAAATAGGTGCGCACCAATGGATCCGCGGGGCCGCTGGCTAGCGGCGACGGTGCCACGGCTAAGCCTTGCGCCGCACCGCGTGGATCGTGGAACAAGTTTGAGAATTCATAATACGGTCGGCTGTTTTCGACCCGTTCGATTTGCCGTAACGCGGCACGTAACTGTTTAGCGACGTCATTGGCGCGGGTGTCGGTTAGTCGCAACAACGCCTCCTGCCGCCTGCGGTCTTCGCTTTGGGCCGCACGATATCCCGCCGAAAACCACCCGACCAGGCCAACCGCAAGGCCAATCACGAGGGCGAGTGCAGCCAGGGGCGTTTTCATGGCGAGGTGTCGCCCCACGCGTAGCCTGCGCCCTTGATCGAAATAATGATGGTGGGATGCGCGGCATCGCGTTCGATTTTTTTGCGTAACACCGCAATTGCCATATCGACGGCGCGGGTTTGCAGGTCGCCGCGCTGGCCAAAAACGTGTTCCAAGATTTCAGCGCGGCTAACTACCCGGCCGGCGCGTTCGTGCAGCAACCGCAACATGCCAACTTCACGTGGGGCAAGTTCGACGATCGCGCCGTGCCGCACCACGGTGAGCCGTGCAAAGTCGAAGCTGGCACCATCGATGGTGAGCTGTTCAAGCTGCGGTGCGGGCGCGCGCCGACCGAGCACGCGCACCCGCGCTAGCAACTCTCTGGCCGAAAACGGTTTGGTCATATAGTCGTCGGCCCCGTCGGTGAGACCGCGAACTTTGTCAGCTTCATCGCTACGCGCAGTCAGCATCATGATTGGTACACTCGGTCGCGCTGCGCGTACCCGTCGACAAATATCAATGCCGGCCATGCCCGGCAGCATCCAATCGAGAATCAGCAGATCGAATACTTCGGCCAAGGCCAACGCTAAACCGCGACTGCCGTCAGCCACGCTTTGCACCTGGTGACCATCACCGCTAAGCAAATCGACCAAGCCCATGCGTAGGGTGGCCTCGTCTTCAACTATCAATATTCGCACATCCTGATGATGCCATGTCCGCCGCAGGGTGGGGCGAGCCAAACCCACCTGGTCTGTAAGGTGTGTGTAAGGGCCGCACGACGGCTACGTCTTTTGGCGCGCAGCCGCGTCTACTCTGACCAGTCGGCCCATGCCGACAATTCAGGAAAGGTTCTTATGAAAATTTCAACACGCTCTATTGCGGCCATGTTTTTTGCCTGCGTCGTGACCTCAGGTGCGGTGGCTTGTTCGGCGCCAGGCCGCACCACCCCGGTGGCAATCTCGATGGCGGCACCGCTGGTGGCGCCGAGTTTTAGCGTTACGGGAGCGGCTAAATTAGAAATCGTACCGGATTGCGCCGATGTTGCGATGACAATTTCGGGCGAAGGATCCAAGAGTGCCGTCGCGGCCGCATTGACCAAAGAACGTCAGCGCAAATTAGTGGAACTCCTGCAAGCCGCTGGTGTTCAAACCGGGGATATCAAATTGTCGAGCGTGCAACTGACGCCGGTGATTGAGTACAATCGCAATGGTGAAGTGTTGTCGCGCCGGTTCCGGTCCGAAACCCGTGTCGTGGTGACCACGAAGGATTTTACCAAGATCAGTGACATTTTCGACGCCGGCGCAGCCGCGGGCATCTCGACGATGTCGAGCAGCTTTCGCAAAGAAAGTCTCGACGAACTAAAAAAGCAAGTGCGTGATATGGCACTCAATGCAGCCAAAGCCAAAGCTAAGCAAATGGCTGCAACGCTTGGGTTTGAAATTGGTGCGGTGATTGGTGTAGTCGAAAACTCGGGGGGCCACATGTGGCATAATGCGTATTTCCCGCAGGCGTCGAATATTTCAGCTAGTGCGAACCCGGCCGATAATCCGTCGCAGCTCGCGGTCGACACCCAGGCCTTGAACCTCGATATCTCGGTCACCTACGAGTTCAAGCGTTAAGGACTTGTGCATAAATTACTGACCTTGCTTTGTGCCGATCCATCGTGACTGGCATCGTTACTCGTCAGTCCCGGTATCAGTGCCCGACGGGTATGCTCCTTCCTCGTGCCTTGCCATCCACGCGGTTCGACCCAAATCATGGGTCAGTAATTAATTTACAAGTTCTAAGCTGGCGGGATTTCGTCGCTGTCGTCTAAGCCGTACAGGCGAAGTTTTTTCCACAGCGTGGTGCGGTTGATGCCTAGCATCAGGGCTGCTTTCGACTTTTGGCCCGCGCAGTGTTCCAACACGCGCAAAATGTGGTTGCGCTCCAATTCATCGAGTGGCACCAATCCAAGATCGGTGCTGGCGGCGGTGTTTGCTTGGCTCAACATCGGCGCGGCGAAATCGCTGATGTCGAGCACATCGCTGCGCGCCATAATGGCCGCGCGTTCGACCATGTTTTCAAGTTCGCGCACGTTGCCGCGCCAGGCTCGGGCCGCTAAGTCCGCGATCGCGCGTTCGGTGATTTCGAAGCGGCTGCGTTCGGCACGTTGTGCTGCCGCGTCGGCGAAGTGGCGAACCAGCAACGGGATGTCGTCGCGGCGTTGCCGCAGTGGTGGCACGTCGATGGTGACGACCGCTACGCGATAGTACAAGTCTTCACGGAACGTGCCGGCCGCCGCACCCGCTGCCAAGTCACGGTTGGTGGCTGCAATCACGCGGGCGTTCACGATGGTCGCATTGGTCGCGCCCACCGGCTTCACTTCACCTTCTTGCAAGGTGCGCAGCAGTTTGGGTTGTAGATCGAGTGGCAATTCGCCGATTTCGTCGAGCAACAGGGTGCCGCCGTCGGCGACGATGAACAGGCCGCGCTTGCTGCTGTCGGCCCCGGTAAATGCGCCACGCACATGGCCGAACAGTTCGGAGTCGAGCAAGTTGCCCACCAAGGCGCCACAATTGACGGGCACAAAAGGCCCCGAGGCTCGTCGCCCAGCGAAGTGAATGGCTCGTGCGACCAGTTCTTTGCCGGTGCCGCTTTCACCGGTAATCAACACGGTGGCATCGCTGGCCGCGACGCGATCAATGGTCGAGCGAAGTTGCTGCATCGCCGCCGATTCACCGATCATGGTGCCGTAGGCCAAGGTTCGTTTGAGTTCGGTGTGCTGCCGCCGCAGCTCGTCTTCGGCTAGGGCGCGGGCCACCACCATGCGCAGTTCGTCGGGTGAAAACGGCTTACCCAGATAGTCGCGGGCGCCGAGTTTCATGCCACGTACCGCGGTGTCGATGGAGGGGTAGGCGGTGATGAGTAGCACCGTCGGGGCCGGGTCGCCAGCCAGCAGTTTGGGCAACAGCGAGACCCCATCACCGTCAGGTAAGTTAATGTCGCACAGCACTAAGCTATAGCGTTGCTTGTGCACGGCGACCACCGCGGCAGCCGCGGTATCAACGCTATCGACTTTGTAACCGGCGCGGGTCAAGACATCGGTGCACAACGCGCGAATGCCACGCTCATCGTCGATTACTAAAATGCGAGTTGGATTCATAGGCTCGGCTCGTGATGCAGAGGTAACACGATGACAAATGTTGCGCCACGTGGATGTTCGGGGCTCGGGGCACGCAACTCAATCGACCCACCAGCCGTGCCGATCAAGTGTTTACACACGGCCAGCCCGAGCCCGGTGCCGGCCGCGGCTTGTTTAGTGGAGAAAAACGGGTCGAAGATCCGCGCGCGGTCATCGGCCGCGACGCCAGGGCCATCATCACTCACGATGATTTGTGCAGCGATATCGCCAGGGCTGGGGCGTGCGGTGATGCTAATGGTGCCTGCGCCTTGGGTCGCGTGAATCGCATTTTGCAATAGGTTTACCAACACTTGTTCAAGGGCTCGGCCGGTGATGGTTACGCGCAGCCCAGCGGGGACCTCGTGGCTGACGCGCAGTTGCGATTTACGCAGTTGTGGTAGTGCCAGTGACACCGCATGTCCAACGGTGGCCTGCAGATCACACACGGCCACGTCATGTGCGCCGAGTTGATCATCGACGCTGTCGGCCCTGGCGTAACGTAGCAGGGCGGCGACGATACGCTTCATGCGTTCGGCTTCGTCGGCGATCAGTTGCAACCCGGCGTGGTCGGCGTGGTCCGCTGATTTGTCCTCGAGCAATAAGTGGGCGTAGCCCATCACGGTGGTGAGCGGGTTGTTGATTTCGTGCGCGAGCTGGGCCGACATCACGCCGACTGAGGCCAGCCGATCGCCGCGCGCCAACGCGGTTTGTAAATGCGCACGCTCGGCGACCCGTTCGGCCATTTCATCGAGGCGTTTGGCTAGCACGCCAATTTCGCCGGGGCCATCTATGCGCACGTTGGGTACCGCGCCGTCGCGTGCTTGGGCAATGTCGTCGGCGCGGCGCGCCAACGCCGTGAGTGGCCGGGTCAGTCGGCTAGCGAACCAGCCGCCCAACAGCAACGCTAAGGTCAACGCGATCGCGCCGACGACAATCGTGTCGCGTGCTGCGGCGCGAGCCAATCGGTAGGCCTCGTTGGTTGGCTGTTGGTGCACGATGACCCAATTCACCCCACGTTGCGACTGAAAGCCCGAAAGGTTGCGATAGGCGGTGAGCCACCCGGCCTGCGCAAACGTACCTTCGAAAACATTGGCTTGGGCTAATCGCACGGCTTGTTGTGCGGACGTATCGGCCCGTTGCGCTGCGTTGTCGCTACTTGCAATGGTGGTGCCCTCGCTATCGAGCACCACCATGCGCACGCCCGGCCCCAAGCGCGCCGCCGCAACCTGGGCGCGGACAAATTCAAGATCCAAAGCACATGCCAGCACGCCGACGAGTTCGCCACTGCGGCTGCGCGCTTGCACCACCAAAAAAACCGCTGCACCGCCGGCAATTTGCACGGCGTCGCCAATGTAGCCACCAAAACTGTCGCGCCCTAGTTCAACCCCCGCCGGTAGCGGGTCGCCGGCAACCAAGCCACCGTCGCGAGCAACCAAACTGACACTTGCGAGCATCGGGACGGTGCGGCGTAGCCGGCGCAATTGCCGATTCATCGTATCGACAGGTTCGTTGGCCTCGCGGGCGTCGGCCCATTGCGCAGCGGCAAATTCGACGGTGCGGCGGGCGTCTTGCAACGTGCCATCAAGCCCTGCACCAATGGCGCGAATATGTGCGAGCGCGCCAGCATCGACTTCTTGTTTTACATTGGCCCGGGCCCGCCAAATCGCCATGGTCCCAACCACCAAAACCGGCAGCGTGACGGCGACCGCCATGGTGATCAAGATCCGCCACCGCAATGACCAGCGCAATGGCGTCACGGTGCACCCGCCAACATGCGCGTCCAGCCCCGCACCAGGCCGGCGGCGGCTTCGTCGGCGGAGGCTTCGTGATCGACGACGGCGGTGAGGGCCGGGCCGAGGTCGTCAAATAGCAGCGCGGTGGCTGGCGCTAAGGGCAGCGGTACGGCGGTTTGCAGCGCGCGCTGGATTTCAAGCACGCGCTGCGGCGCGCGTGGATCTGGCAGTGCGGCCGGCGCGATGAGCCCATCTTGGACTGCGAATTCGCGCATCACGTCGCGCGCGGTTAACGCTGCAATCAATTGCCAGGCCCGTGCGACATGCACCGCGCACCGTGGCACCACGAATAGCTGGGCCCCGACGGGCGCTTGCGGCAACGCGGACACGGCAAGCTGCACGGTGCTATCGAGTTCGCCAAGTTGCCAACTGCCGGCAATCCAGTAATCAATGGCACCACTAGCAAACCGCGCCGCCTCGGTGGTGGCTTCGCTACCGTTGGCTGGGCGGGGCGCCGCTAGGTCGCCAAAGAGTGCGGCAAAACTAGCCAAGGCATGAGCGATAGCCGGTTGCTGTTCGGCGAGTTCGGTTGCGGTAGGCAACGTTGTTTGCAGCATGTTGGCCTCGCTGCGCAGCCACGGCACAATCCAATAGCCGTCGGCGCGCAGTTGTAAGGGCCAGGTCTGTGGTCGCCGTGGTCCGCTGTCGCCGCTGTGCTGCGCAATGGCCGCGATGAGCGCTGGCAGGGTCGCCGCCGTTGGCGCCGGTAATTCGGGCCGGCGCGCCACCACCAAACCGTCGATGCTATGCGGCACCGCCCACACCTGGCCGTGGTAACTGGCGAAGGCCACAGCTTGGGCCGACCATGCGGCGGCATCGAACTGCGCCGGCGGCCGCAGCAGCAGTTGGCTCGTGACCAATTCGGGCAACCAGGTAGCGTCAATGCGCGCGACATCGGGGCAGTGTTGTTGCGATGCTAGATTGGCGCGCAACACCTGGCGGGCCCGCGCAAACGGCACCGCGACGATATCGACGTCAGCGAAATTGGCTGTCAACAGCGCGGCGACGTGGTTGGCTTGGCGCGGACTGAAGGTGTGTAGCAACCGCACACGGTTATGCGGCGCCGGCTGCTCGCTTGGTTGGCACGCGGTTGCGCCCAGCACGCACCCGATGGTCAACCACGCTTGGCAATGCCGCATTGCCGCGATCATGGCTCGGATTGGCCGCGGCGGGAATGCCAATGTGCTACTTATCGTCGACGAATATGCAAAGCATGACCGGCCATGGCCGCGCCACGGATCCCACCGGGATGGTCACGGTGGAGTTACGCACCGTGAATCATCGCCACCTTGAAATTAAATTGAACAGCGCAATGTTCTCGGTTGCCATCGAAGAACTGGTGACCCGCGAATTGCGGCGCGCGCTACATCGTGGCGCTGTGTCGGTTCACATAAGCGTCGCTGCGGGTGGCCCAACGTCGGCGGATGGTGGCGGGTTGGACACGGCGCGTGCAACCGCGGTGTTCGCAGAACTTACCGCGTTGGCTAAGCTGCTTGGCGCCGACGCACCGACGCTAGCGATGGTGATTGCGCAACCTGGCGTGTGGCGAGTGCGGCCTGCAACGACGGAAAATGCTCAACTTGAATGCGCGGTTGCCGCCGCACTGTTGCTCGCGATTGCCGCGTTGCGCACTATGCGCCAAGCC
>JAGPDK010000538.1 GCA_018057605.1 Kofleriaceae bacterium
CATCCACGGCAGCATCGACCACCACCACAGTTCGAACCGCTGCGTCGATTGGTTTTGGCGCCGCATCGATCGGCCTTGGCGGTGCGTCTGGAATTACGGCAGCCAAGGCTTGGTTGTTACTACCGATGCCTTGGCCGGCGTCGCTTTTGTCCGACTTTTCCGATTTCATTGCTACTGCGCCGATGGCAATGCCTGCGATGACCACAATCCCGCCGATGAGCACCGGCACAGTTTTACTTTTGCCAGCGCTACCATGCGCGCCCATTGACGGCGGCACCGTCGAAGTCGGCACTACGCCCAGGCTGCCCGGTGCTGGCGTGAGTGCAGAAGGGAACAAATTAGGCAGCGGCGTGCCCGCCAACGACGGCATTAGGCGGGCCTGCAAAAAGCCGCCAACGCCACCATGCGCATCAACATAACCGACCGGGTTCGCCATCGCGCGCATGAACTCGTCCATGTTGGGATAACGATTTTCAGGATCTTTTTCGAGGGCTTTGAGCACCACCACTTCAACGTGCGGCGGCAGCACGCGAAACTTCGACGGTGAGATCGGCGATTGCGTAAGGTGTTGAATCAAGATTTCACCGTAACCGTCGCCGATAAACGGCACGCGACCGGTCAACATTTCATACAGCACAATGCCCAACGCGTAGATGTCGGTGCGGTGGTCGACGTTGCCTTTACCTTCACATTGTTCCGGCGACATATAAGCCGGCGTACCCATTACGATTCCGGTGCGGGTGCGTTTGGAACCCGGTTGTTCGCCGGTGAGCTTGGCGATGCCGAAGTCGAGTAGCTTGACGAAATCACGCTCGCGACCGCGTTGCTGTAAAATAATATTGTCGGGTTTGAGATCGCGATGGACGATCTCACAGCGATGCGAGGCCGACAGTGCATCGGCGCATTGTAGTGCGATTGAAAGCGCACGTTCCGGCGGCAACGGCGACTCCGCACGCACCAAGTGCGCCAGGGTTTGGCCGGCCAAGTACTCCATGATGAAGTACACAAATTTTTCACTGGGGTGCTGGCCCGACAACACGCCGTAATCGATCACGTCGACGATATTGGGATGCCCAATGTCATTAACCGCTTTGGCTTCGTTGAAGAACCGCGACACCACCTCGGGGTTCGAGGCAAATTCAGAGTGCAGCACTTTGAGCGCAACTCGTTTGCCAATCTGCGGATGCTCTGCGAGATACACGGAGCCCATGCCGCCTTCGCCGACCTTCACGGATACTCGATAATTGCCGATGGTCTGACCGAGAATGGGATCGACCAGGGCGGCAGTAGGCGCTTGTGGCTCCATAACCAGGCGTAATCATAGCTCACAACTGGGGCTCCATGGCCAGTTCTTGAATAGATCTTGCTGAACAAGTGACCAGCAACAGATCAAAACTCGCAACTCGAGAGCCTGCATGTTACCAACAGTGGGTGCGATTAACCCTTGCCCTCATTGTATCGGTAGGCCTGTTACCTGCAGTCGCGGGCTCGGCCCACGCCAAGCGACCCAAGGTGAAATCGAAAGCAGCCATTGCGATCGATGCAGAAACCGGGGCTGAAGTCTTTGGCAAAGCGGCTGATGAAATTCGCCCAATTGCGTCGACCACGAAGATATTCGTGGCGATGGCGGTGCGGCACAGAGGGCTTAGCCTCGACGGTTGGACCCAGATTTTGAAGTCCGATGCCAAAGCGGCGCGCGGCGGCGCACGGACTCGGCTCGATGTCGGTGAGTTGTTCAACAACAAAGACTTGCTGCGGGCGATGTTGATGGCGTCGGATAATCGGGCACCTACCGCGTTGGGGCGCGCTGCGGGCCTCGGCCCCGACGAGCTGATCTCTGAAATGAATGCAGTGGCAAAACGATTGGGTCTAAAAAAGACCAAGTTTACCGATACTTCCGGGCTGCGCGGCAACGTTTCAACCGCTCGCGAAATGGCCTTGGCGCTACGCGCCACCCTCGAAGATGACGTGCTGCGCGAGATCATGCACGACACCCAAGAAGAGGTTGAATCTAAGAGTGGCAAGCGCAAAGTGGAGTACACCAACACCAACACGCCGTTGCTTGGCAGGCGGTTCGATGTGATCGGTGGCAAGACCGGCTTTACCGACCCCGCGGGTTATTGTTTGGTCAGCGCAGCCAAGCTCAACGGTCGGCCAGTAGTCTTGGCGTTCTACGGTGCACCGGAAAAGCAGGACCGCTTCGATGATTTTTATACGGTGGCGGGTTGGATCGAAGATGGCGCGCAAGGTGCACCGGTGACGCTGCGTGCGCCAGCGGCAACATCGGCCGAAGCGCGCCGCGACAAATCGGCCACGACACTCAAAGCCTCCGGTCGCGCCAAGAAAAAGAAACGCTCGTAACCGCGGCACGGTGAAATGTCGGACGGGCTTTGCACCGCCCGTCGAGTTTCCACCTTGGCCGGCGATACTGCGCGATCTGTGGCTTGACCGATGTCACCGCATAGGGTTAGCTCCAGTCCCCGTGGCATTAGGCAATTTAGCTCAGCGCGCGTTGGTTGCCGTCGTAGCGGTACCGGTGCTTATCGGCATTCTGTATTTTCCTGATCGGGCCGAGCCGACGTGGGGGCTCATCATGGTCGCGACCATGCTGGCGATGGCCGAATTTTTCAACATGACGATGCCTGGCGACGACAACGCAACTGATCGCAAGGTTGGCTTGGTGATTGGCTTCGCGGCCTGTAGCGCGCTGTATTGGTTGTCGCCGGTTACGCTGCATTCGGCAAAGGTGGCGATGCTTGCCAACTCGGGGCCACTGGTTGCAATCACGATCACCGTGTTGGGCTCGGGGCTGTATTACCTGTTCCGCTTTCGCGACATGACCACCGTGGCGCAACGGTTTGGCTTCACGCTTGCCGGCATTGTGTACTGTGGTTTCTGTTTTAGTTTTTTAGCGTTGGTCCGTCGTGACACTGGGAAAATCGGCGCTGACATCATCATTTTGATGCTTGCCTTGGCGTGGTTCGCGGATACCGGGGGCTATTTTGCCGGCCGGTTTTTTGGCAATTCAAAATTGTATCCGGCGGTTAGCCCGAAGAAAACCTGGGCTGGGGCCTTCGGCGGCATCGCTGGCTCGTTGCTCGCTGCTATCTTGATGAAGTTGTTTCGCTTGAAGTTTTTGACGTGGATGGATGTCGGCTTGATTGCGATTCCCGGCGGTATGTTGGGCCAGATGGGCGACCTCGCCGAATCCATGATCAAGCGTTCCGTCGGGGTGAAAGATTCTGGCGCGTTGTTGCCGGGCCACGGTGGCATTCTCGATCGCATCGACGCAGTGCTGTTTATTGCGCCGTACGTGTACGTCTATCTAATGATCGCTCCGCTGCTGCATTAGTCGGCGCAACTGCCGCGACGTCCAACCGCGGAGCTGTTTTTTCGCACCGTCCATGGCGACGCTTCTTACCTGCGCAAGCAACGTGCTGGCGCGTACACTTGGCGCTCGGCTCCTGCGCATGAACCCAACCGTTGCACCTAGCGCGAGGCCAACACCCACAGCGACGAGTGGCTGTGCACGGATATGGCTGGCTAGGTTGACCACGTCTTTGGTTTGTTTCACGCGCCGTTCAAGCTCATGCAAGCGATTCATCAAGCGCGCACGCGCTGCGCGAACTCGATGTATGGGATCGATGTTGTCACGCTCACGTGGGGTAGCGCCTGTAGCGCCAGCGCTCAACGCGGCAGTTGCGCTCATGGCGTTAGATGGACGAAGCGCTAATTCATGTGATTGGACGGACATACCCAGATATTCAGCAAGCGACGTGCCGGCACGTAGCTTGCGTTGGTAGGCATCATGCAACATCAAAATGCCGACGATGCGTTGTCCGATATGTCCTCAAGCGAGCTGCTCCGCGGCGTATTTGACGACGCCAAAGAGCTAACCGCCGCGCATGCCG
>JAGPDK010000539.1 GCA_018057605.1 Kofleriaceae bacterium
GGTATCGCAGCGTCGAAGCCGGTCGCCGCAGCGCGAACGTTGTGCAAGGTCGCAGCGCTAACCCACGCATGATCTACCGGCCATAACCAGGCACCGGTCATCGTCGCGGGGCTATGGCTAAGCGCAGCAAAGCCCAATGCAATCGAACTCGCCATCCCGCGTTGCGGTGCGGGATTGCGCACCACCGTCGCGCCGCAGGCCCGCGCATGGGCGGCAACTTCGGCGGCAAATGGCTCGGCCACCACCACCACGGCCGAGGTCACGCCAGCGGCCTGCGCGGTGCGCAAGATGGCTTGCAAAAACGTTTCGGCACCAAGCGGGAGCAACGCCTTGGCCACGCCACCGAGCCGCGCGCCCTGCCCGGCAGCAACGATTACCGCGATGTCAGTCACTCGCGGCATCCCCGCGCCGAGGCTGCCACTGGCCCGGAGCTAGCTTGCCGGTACGCACGTGGGCCACCAATTGCGCGACCACAGCAACGGCAATTTCGGCTGGGGTTTCAGCACCGATATCAAGCCCGATCGGTGCGACCACGCGCAACCATGTAGGATCGTCGGGGCTCGTGATAAGGCCCTTCGCCATCAACCGTTTGCGAAAGCGCGCGACTTTGCCACGGCTACCGATCATTCCGATCATGGCGACATCGGGTTCAGCGATTAACGTTTCGAGAATGCGTTGATCCACGGCGTGATCACGCGTCACGATCAAAACATAATCGCGGCTCGAAAATCCGCCGATCGCGCGGGCCACTTCGCGCGGGTTGAAAGATTCAATCAGCAACGTGGCCCACGCCGGTGTGGCCAGCGGTTCATCGTGCACCTGTGTCTCGCCATCGTCGCACACGACCACATCGAACCCAACGCTTTGCGCCAACGGGCCCAACACTCGCGTGACATGACCTAACCCAAACACAATGGCGCGGGGCGATGCACCAAGGTGCTCGACTAAAAAACCGTCGCGGCTGGCAGCGGCTGGCGCTGCCACGTCAAACGTAATCACGCTTCCATCAACCGCAGTTTGCAACACACCTCGGCCGCCATTGCGCAGCGTGGCCACGGCCAAGCGCAACGCCGCCGCGCACGGCGCCGCCAACGTCAACGCAAATCCCATGGAGCCGCCGCAACACATCGCGAGATCGCGGACGAGATGATGCTCGACGAAGCCACCTTGGCCGTTGGCCAACGCCGCACGCAACGCCCGCACCACTTCATGCTCAACCCGCCCGCCGCCGATGGTGCCCCACTGCTGCTGTGCGGTAACCGCCAAGCGTGCGCCCACATGCCGAGGCGTCGAGCCGCTCACCTGCACAACCGTGGCAAATGCGACCAGCTCGCCGCGATCCATCGCAGCCACGGCGTCGCAAAGCACCGGCTCGCTATGCTGCATGCCGCGCTCTCATGCGCGATTCGCAAGAATATGCTCGACCACTTCGCGCAACCCTGCGCCTTCCGGCCGTTCGGTAATGTACGCCGGTTTGAACGAGAGTTCGTCCCACCAATGGCGAATATTGGCCACGCCAACCGACGTTGGAAAGCCGCCAAACATCGGCGCATCGTTAAGCGCGTCGCCTACAAACAAATATTGTGACAAGTCGTTACCGTCGGTGCCGAGCACTTGCCGCACCACACCTAAACATGCCGACAGTTTGTCAAAATGCGGCGGCCCAAAATTGACATGGATGCTTGAGCGCGTGGCCGAAAACCCAGCTTTGCGTAACATGGCCACCGCAGTTTCAGCATCGGGCTTACTCAAGGAAGACTCTTCGTTCCAATCGATCGCGAGATCAACCTCACGATACTTGGAATCCGATGACAAGCGCGCACCCGGCACTTTGGCCATCACGTCGACGGTGGCCTCATTCATGCGTCGCCGCCATTCAGGCAAACTTGCCGCCGGCACACCGTACAGCTTTTGCAATTTTTTGCCTTCGCGCACAAACGTGACGCCACCGTTTTCAGTCACCGCGGCTAGCACCGGCGTCATCGTCATAAACGCATGGCCAAAGGCGGCGGGACGGCCCGAAACCAAGATTACCGGCACCCCGGCCTCGCCGAGCTTTTCAAGCGCGGCGTAGGTGGATGCTTCAATCCGACCGTCGGTGGTTAAAGTGCCATCGACATCGGTGAACAAAGCCCGCACAGGGCCACGTAATTGAGCTAGCGGTCGCGTCATGCTGGTCGCTTTCTAGCACATCCAAAGGCCCAAGGTCGATCATTAGACGGTGCCCCGGCTCAGTGCGGTCACGACGTCGCGGGCGGATCTTCAATTGCGGTTGGCAACACTACGCGATCAATCGGAGCAACATCGGCGTGGTGACTGGCGCACCGACCGATTCCGGCAACGCTGGCGCGACCATCTGTTGTGGTCGATGTTGCTCGCGCAACAACCAGTCATTGCGATCAGGTTCATTCATCCGCACGATGCCACCCATTTTATATACAGGCAGAGGGTTGGCAGTGCGCCGCGCCATGTAGCGGCACCATCGTTCTGACCGGCCCATAGCGTCTGCAATACCCTTCCACGTTTCAAAAAATGCGCTCATATAAATTCCCTTGGTTGTCGTACCCAGGAACTAATTGCAGGCACCATGCCATATGGTCCGACCTTTGAGCCATCGCATCATCTGTATTGTTTTCATATACTTAGAAGAGGAAGATGTGACAAACTCTGGCAGATTCCTGCCACCCACGACGGCGCGCGTGCTGTCAGCTGTCAGATTCTTGGCAAATTCCTGGCAAAACTTGACCGTTGCACCGGCACCTACGCATCAAGCCAGTTATTGTTTAGCCAATGAGGACAAGCGCGTGGCTGTGCGCCGCGATAATTGCTGTGAGTGGCCTGACGATGGGACGCGCGGTCGCGGGCCCAGCGGTCTACCCACTTAATCAAGTCAAATCCGGACAAACTGGATATGGCTTCACCACCATGAAGGGCTATGTCCCAGAAAAATTCACGTTCGAAGTCGTTGGCGTAGTAAAGAACTTTCTACCGAAGCAAGACATCGTGTTGGTAAAATCGGATGACCCCAAATTGGCGGTGACCGGTTTCTGGCAAGGCATGTCGGGCAGCCCGCTGTACATCGACGACAAAGTGATGTGCGCGTTTTCGTACGGCTTCCGCTTCAACAAAATCTCACTTGGTGGCTGCACCCCGCTGCAATACATGATCGACGACGCCAACCGCCCACGCCGCGGTTTTGGTGGCGCCAAAGGCGCTGGGCTGTTGGTGGCTTCAACGGATACCAACGCGGCCACGCTTGCCGCGATGGCTGTACGCAATGGACCACCGCTGACGTTGCCCTTACCGAAACGTACCCAGGTAATGGTGGGCAGTGACGCCGCCGTGCAGGCCGCCGTGCCGCTTGCTGTGGGCGGTTTTTCCGAGCAAGGTTTTGCCCAACTCGAATCAATGTTCACCGACACCGGCATTGTGCCAACCCGTGGCGGCGGCGCAGCCGGCAGCGCTATGGGCGCGGGGAGCGACCCTGCCGCACCATCAAAATTTGTCATGGGCGGGTCGATCTCGGTGGTCCTGATGCGCGGCGATATGTCAGCGGCGGCAACCGGCACCGTGTCATATATCGATGGCGATTCGATCTTGGCGTTCGGTCACCCATTTTTTCAGACCGGCGAAATCTATGCACCGGTGACTACCTCGCAAGTGCATACGGTAATTCCGTCAGCGCAAAGCGCGTTTGTGATGGCGACCCCGCAGCGCGAAATTGGCGCGCTGTGGTCGGATCGGCAATCGTCGATCGCCGCCAATCTTAAGATGCGGTCGCCGATGATTCCGCTCGATATCGAAATTTTGTATGGCACGAAATCCGCGAAACAACGCGGCGAGTTTCACGTACAAATGACCGACAATAAATTTCTAACCCCAGGCTTGGCCGGCAGCGCGTTGACCAA